>JAHFHU010000003.1 GCA_023246755.1 Candidatus Magasanikiibacteriota bacterium | reverse complement strand
GATTTTTTTGTCAATAAAAAAACTCTATGAGGCGCGCGCAATTCCCGCCGTAGAGTGTTCAATGCTCATCGGTATTTTTGTCGCGCATGAAGTTCAAAATCTTGGCGCATTCGAAACACACGCAACCATTATTATTTTTTTATTTTTGATGAGTGAGCTTTCAAAAAAAATTGATGCAGCATCACGCATGCAGCTTCCAAAAAAATATGGTCGCATCGCAACCGTCGTCGTTGCGATCGTCGCACTTCCGTGTGCATGGTTTGCGGCGATCAAACCATTGCCAGAAATTTACGCACTGAATTCACCTGAAAAAAATATCAATCAGATAATTTTTGATGACTTCGCGCTACAAAATCCATACCCCATCGACACATTTAAAACAGCAGCGCACGAAATCGTTGGTCGCTATTGGGAACAGCCCGTGATTATTCAAAAAATGTCCCCGGATGATCGCGCACAGTGGAATAAAAACACAAATCAATTACGAACCACTCTGGATAATTTAGCGGAAAAAAATTATTCAAATGGGGCGTGGCTTCTCCTGCTTACACAAACCGCCTACGAACTTACGACCATCACACACACGCCAGACGATACAGCACGCGCCGCACAATTCGCACAGCGCGCGCACGAACTTTCTCCAAATCGACAAGAGCCGCTTTTTCTTCTCGCACAAATTCGTTTAATCGAAAATAAACCTACAGAAGCAATCGCGCTGCTTACGGACGCCATCGCGCTTGATCGTAATTTTGGATTAGCGTATTGGTATCGAGGGCTTGCGGAATTTATCGCACACAAACCGTCGGATGCGTGGATCGATATTGATTTCGCTTTGCGTGCGGGAACAGAAATAAAAACACAAAAAGTTGCCGAGTATATTTACAATCAATTACTCGACGCTCAGATGACGCACGAAGCTGCCGAATTTTATCGGCGCATCAACGAGTAGCTGTTCGGAGCCAATCTTGACGATCTGTTTCCCATGCAGCAAGCGGCCGGAGCTTGAGCGCCTCCCGAGCCTGAGCCAGCGCTGCATCTTTTTTCTCCGCCAAATTCAGCATGATGCCGTAAAAAAAGTGTCCCTCGGGAAAATTTGGATGCCGCACAACGAAACCATCGAGCAACGAAAGCGCGTCGGGCATTCGACCCAATTCACGATACGTATCGGCGAGTTGAAATATCGATTGCGGCCGATCAGGACTCACCGCGAGCGCATGCTCTTGAAACACTGCTGCGCGGGCATACCACTCCGAATATGAACTCGTCAAACCAGAGCCTGCATATGCGGACGCCCATGTTGCCGCAACAAAATCATCTTGCGGATGACGCGAATTTGCCCGTGCTAGTTGCTGAATTTTCGGCACAATATTTTGATTAACAAAATGTTCGTAACTCGGTACAACCGCTTTTTCCGTTGATGGAAGCGTCATTCGTAATTGCGCAACAAGATAATCGTTTGCGTACGGAAGTGTGGCGTCTGTAAAAATCGGATCACGTGGCAGCTCAATGAATTTACGATGTAACATCGCGTCCTCAACGGTGTGCATATATCGCGCTGCATAGCTGGTGTAGATTAAAAGCACCATCGCACTTGAAAAAACAAGCGCGCCGATCACGCACACACCGACACGAACAAATATTTTCTGTTCATCGTTAGCGATTGTTCGAAGCGCTGCGGGAAAAATAAACAAGAATGGCAGCCACAACCACACTGAAAAAAAACTCGTTGCAGCAAAAACGCAATATGCGATTAACGTTGCCGCAGCAAGCGCGCGCTCATCGCTGCTCCACGCAGAATTTTTGACGCACATACGAAGCGCAACAAAAATCCAAATGATAAACAAACCAAGCGCAATCACACCACCCGCAAGCGCAAGATCTAAATATCCCGAATGCGTCGTATCAGAAATTTCTGTGTACGAAACAGTTTTAAGCGCGAGCGTTCCCCGATCCACGATATCAACATGTTTCCCCAAACCAAATCCAATGAGCGGATGTGCGCGCAATTCATGCAAGCCTGATTGCCAGAGCGCTAAACGCGTTTCAATCGTGCTTGTTCGATGCACACCAATTTTTATAATCGCCCCAAACGCAAGCACTAAAAATAAAACGATTGCGACACCGGTTGCAATAATCGCTCGTTTATTCGCGTCGAGCACATTTTTAATTAAAAAATAGGATGCTCCAAGCGCTGCGAGCGCGATCCATGCACCCCGAACATCCGCGCCAACAAAAACAAGAATCGTCATCAAAATCATCGCCCACTGAACAAATTTATTTTGGACGCGACGTATCGCCCACGGCATGAATAACAACAATCCCGCGAGATATAATGGATTGCCGACTGAACCAACAAAGCGCGGGAGTTGCCACCCGTCCTGCATAAGAAGCACGCCACCGCAAAAAATAATGTTGGAAATCGTCACAACCCACGCAAACACGCGCGCAACACGATCAAGAAAATTTTTCGACGACTCGTCATCAAAATTCCACGCGGCGCATACAACGCTGAGCAGCAACCAACCGAGCTGATACACAACACCGCCTGTTCGAACGAGCGAGCCCCACCACACCTCGGGCGACCACGTTGGAATACCCCGAGCCAACAACCACGCCTGCAACAACAAAAAAAATCAGGACAAACGGGTGCTGCGCGATCGAAAAAATTCTATTTTTAAACGAACGATCGGCCCGTGCACGAAGCGCCGCCACCGCAATCAAAATCAGAATCGACAAACTCCACAAAATCACGCGCGTGGTGATAAGACCATTATAAAAAAAATTAAGATACAGAAAGGGCGCGCAGACCAAAATCACGTAGACTCCAAAAAAAATATTCCGCATTTTTTGCATATGGTTTGGGTTCATCCTAGCGCAAAATAAAGAAGCCGGCAAGTACACGAGCTATGAGCGCTACGAGTGTACATGCCGGACTTTTCGAGACTTTTCCGCGCTCGATTACGGTGGCGGTGGTGTGCAGCCGACGGGGGCGAGGGTCACGGGGCCCCATGAATTTGATCCTGATAGCGCCTTCCCCACGATTGTTTCCGTGAACACCAACGTGACAACCTCTACAGGCAAAGTAGTGTCGACGGTGGCCCAATTACCTTGACCATCCAATACGCCAGATAATTTCCCAAAAATCTGACCATTTTTATCAACGCCAGCCCACATCTGTACGTCGCCATTGTTCACATCCGCTCCATGAGCCCAGATAAACTTAAGGTGTATATCGCCAAAGATTTTAAGTTTTGTTCGAATCGCACCAACGTTCAGTTTTCCTGACTGGCTTTCTCCCGTACCATTTGGCGCACCAATGCCCCATGGCGTTCCATATGCCTGCATGTTGATACTCGCCTTAAACTGCTTAAATCCTTCCGAAAATGTCCACTCGGATGGATATACATAGCCGTCTTTAGGTTCAAAAACAACATACGCCGCATTATTCACGCACCCAACCGCGGATTCACAATGATCAACTGTACATACATTTCCATCATCACAGTTTTTCGTGATACCTGCCTTGCAAGAGCCTGTGACGCAAATATCGCCATCAGTGCATGCATTCCCATCCTCACAGGGGAGTTTATTTTTTGCATACACACAACCAATCGCCTGATCGCATGAGTCTGTCGTACACAGATTGGCATCATTACAGGAGAGCGAAAGACACTTGTCCGGTTGTTGAGCGACATCTGCGTCAACAGCGATCACAATGTCTGGACCAACTTCGGTGACGACCTCGACGTACGCTGTGTCCATTTCGGCATCACTCGGTACATCCGTGGCACTGTCCGCAAGATCGGATGTTTCAACGTCAGACGAAACCTCGATCTCGCTAACGCTATCCACCAAATATTCGGTTCCGATTTCATCAGCAGCGATATCCGTTTGAACATCGACTTGAGTTTCAACCTCGACGATCTCGATGGTGTCATCAATTTCAAAATCGATATCATTCGTCTCGGTTTCAACGATCGTTTTCTTGTCGTTCTCCTGCAACACATCTGGCTGGATATCGAGTTCAGTGTCCGCAGCGACATCGTCCTTTGGTCCTGCGACTTCCAATGAGTCTTGCAAAACCAGAACGTCAACGACTTCCGCCACACGACGCACAGAACTGTCCTCACCGATGACGCCATCAATCGAACCGATCGATTGATCAGCATCACCACTTTGACCCTCTTCGAGCATGGGTGCCATGCACCCAGTCATCAAAATGCTAGCCGCGATCGCACAAAAAAAGACCTTCATCTTGCACCTCCCTATCTCTTAGTTGTCAAAATTCATGCCCACATACACCTGCATGCAGGACTTCCACAGCCTTTCAGCTATAGCAAAAAATTATAGCAGTTTTAACTGATTTTGTCAATATTTAGCCCAAAAAAGTGTCATTCAAGAAAAATAAGGCCGCCCCGAAGGGCGGCCGTTATTTTCCTAAACAAGAGTTTTACGCAACTAACAGAATTAGAAGGTAAGTGTCTTGCCGGTAAGTGGTAAGCTATCTACAACAGTAATTAATGATGTATAGCCGTCACTCCACACAATCTTACCAGCTGAAATACCAGCAGTAAGTGTGTTATTTGCCGACGCGTCGTTCGTGTCCTGTGTAATCGAGAATGTCTGTGCAGCACCAGCTTCAATTGTGACCGCTGGTGAGAATGGAGACTGCCCGACAATTGCACTCTTAAAGAACAGAGGGCAACCAGTCGTTCCAGAAGACGACTCATTTCGAGAGCTTCCAAAAAGACATGCGCTGTTAGCAGCTGTCGAATCAATAGATGTTGAAACCAATTGATTTGCTGCTACTAACTGTTCTGTCTTATAAATTCTCGTGACACGTGTCTGACTTCCTGCGGACGAAATCGATGTTGAAATCGATACATCCATCGCACTAATTGTCGCAGCCTGATTGTTTACATTAGCTGAGTTTGAAACAACAAACTTAGCAACAACTTGGTCAGTACCCTTTGATGCAGCGCCGGATGGTGCATTTGCAGCATGAGCAACGGTAACCTTTGTTTTATAAACAGTCATTACATTACCCTTAATATCTGTTGTCTGAAGGAATCCTGTTGTTGGTCCAGACGCACTAATTGTCTGACCACTCTTTCCACCCTTTGCAACTATGGCTGAGCTTGCGCCCGTATCATAGCTGTTAATAAGATGCATTGTGAGATTCACACCAGAGTAGATGTCTGGAGATGATGCTACATCTACAACCACTGAATATGTCTTTGAAGTGTTCTTTGCAATCGTAAGATTCAAAGCTGAAAACTTCGCATATGCAGTTGATGTTGCATTTGTACCTGAAGCATCTGATGTGATAAGAGCCGCAACCGGATTACCAATCATTGTATCACCATCATACAAACGAATATTTTTAATGATACCCGTTGGTGTTGATGAAGCCATGATGGTAGCTGCAGTTGTCAATTCAGTCACATTCAAATCTTCTGACTTACCGGCGGTAAGTTTAAATTTGAACACAGGCTGATTGACCGCGCCCATGACGAGCTGTTGTGCAACTGCGGTATCTGCTGAAACAGCTGCTACAAGTGAGCCCTTTGAAGCAAGAAACACATTCTGTCCGACACCGGTCGTGCCCGAAACAGCAATGTTACCACTTTGAGCCGTATCGAGAGTCTGAAATGCGATTGTGCTGTCCAAAACCTGAATGACTGGATTTGGATTATCTGTCAATTGCGCCGTTGAAGTTGTTGAGAGAACGTCTGCAACAACGTCAACAACATACTGTTGACCCTTTGCTAACGTCACCGGAGTGGTGAAGTTAAAGGTGTATGTTGAGCTTGCACCACTTAATGAGCCGACTTCAGGAGCAAGATTTACACCTGCATTCTGCACACGAAGACGTGTGAAGAGGCCATTAAGAGCTGCTGCGTTGTCTTTAAGACCAATAGAGCTGATCTTCGCACCTTCACCAGCACCAGCTGTAATAACGAATGAAGCAATCTTAAGATCAGTATCCTTGATAACACCAGTTGGGTTAACAGTTGACGCGTCAACCATGGCATTATTTTTTGCAATGGTTGGAGCACCCGACTTGAGTGTCAAAGTATTGCCTGAAACAGATGCCGTGCTGACATTTGCCAATGAGATCAAACCTTGTGCATTTGAACCACCTGCAACCAAGCTGAATGAGAATGTCTCGTTTGCTGCACCTGATGCTGACACTGTTGTATCAGTAAGATCTGCAACAATTTCGAGAACGCTTACTTTACCAACCTTAACAACAAAATTGTTGCTGAAGGTCTGTGCGCTTGCAACACCCGCTGTCAATGACGTTGCGGTTGTACCAACCTGTGCACCATTAAGCATAAGCTTAACGTTCTTGAAGATGTTGGTGTAGTCGCTTGATGTGCTCGTTACTGACAATGAAGTTACCTTCATGTCTTCACCTGCAGCAGTCAAGTTGAAACGTGCAAGAGTGATGCTTGAAGCATTTTGAGCAATATTGCCGTTTGGTGCATCTGCTGCAACCGTTACGGTCAAAGTACCCGTATTGATGCTTGTCTGCGCGAGGCTTTCAACTGCGAAAGCATCCGTACCCCAATCTGCGACTGGTACGTTAACTTTGTAGTTGCTGTCCCATGCTGACACATCTTCCTGATTTTGAACGCTGAACTTGAAGTTGCGGTTGGTACCACCGACGATATCGCCAACGATATCCGCAAACTTTGTCTGACCAGCCAAAATCTTCAAACCACCGTCTACGTTAGCAGCGCCGGTTGAATCTTTGGTGAAATCAAACCAAATCGTGTTGTCCGAGTTCAACTGCTTAACTGCATCATATTGAACGCCTGCAACCTGAAGCTTCAAATTCTGAAGATCCGTTGTTGCGATTGTACCAATTTGAGTGAACTTGACTTTCGTGACACGAAGTTCCTGATTCATCGCTCGGAACTTGAATGTACCGAGTGTGTAACCAACTTTACCTGCATCAACAGTAGCTGCTGATGTTGGTGAAGACGTTGCGTATTCGAGCTGACCCAAGTCAGTAACGTTTGCAACGGTGAACAAGCCACCCATTGCTGAACCGGTTACTGCACCATTGCCGTCAGTCTTTACACCTGCTGCGTCAACTGACCAACCCTGTGTTGAACCAGCTGAAGCGTTTGCATTCACATCTTCCGTGAGCCAAACTGAAACAGTCTGACCTGCGGGAACAGTGAAGAGTGCGCCAGCAAATGTTGCTACACCACCAGAGAATGAGGTGTTCTTTGCAAGAATTTTGCCGCTTGCATCTGCAAGAAAGAGAGTATCAACATCACCATCTTTTGAAACACCGAGGCGCTTTGCAGTTACCTGGGTAACTTTTGCGTCGCCTGATGCTGAAGCGGTGAAGTTAATCTTGACCATCTTTGACATGCGCTGACCGCTCACGCCACTTGCACCATTGGTATTCTGAACCACAACAGACTGTGTGCCTGATGGGCTGTCAGATGCGAGTGAGATTGCGAGTGCGCCTGAAACGACAGGGCCTGATGTTGGTGACGAAACTGAGCCGCCTTGTGCGGTGTCAACAACGTCTGACATGCCGAGGGCTGCGCCGTCAGCATATGCTGAAACGTCTGAAACGCTGAGTGCGTATGCTGCATTGAAGTTGTTACCTGCAAATGCTGCTTCGCTTACCATGCGCTTCTTGCCGCCATCGATGTAGTACCAGTTTGAACCTGACTTCACGAGTGAACCGTCTGGAAGCATTGTACCTGACAAATCTGCACCAACATTGTAGCTGGTCATGAATGCATCTGATACATCGTCAACGCGCTTTGCCCAATCGTTGCCGTAGAGAGCTTTTGCGGTTGCTTCGTCCTTGACCCAGCGGAGTTTACCGCCTGGTTCAATTGCGTACACTTTCGGGTCAGTTGTGATCTTCACAAGGCGTGTGCCCGCGCGATACACAATGTTTGAACCCGGAAGATGAATTGAATATGATTCCAATTCTGTGCGTGGAATTACTTTAACGGTTGAGAAATCCTTGTACCAAGACTTGTAAGCCTTGAGGTTAGGAAATACCCAGCGCTGTCCTGCTTTGTAGTAGTAGACTGAATCAAATTCCTTTGCCTTGATGAGTGAGCCATCAACCTGAGCAGCAGTCGCAGTGAGCGAGCCGACCAAGAGTGAAGCACCCATTGACCAAAGAATTGTTGCGCCGACAACCACTGTTGACAGTGCTTGTTTTGCTGTTTTTACAATACTATTCATAATAAGAATTAACGTTCTAAGAATCCCTTGTAAATTCGTGATTGCACCGGGGGTTACCGGTCGACCTTGCTTGCCTTATCACGCTTAAGGTAATTTGTACTCGTTACTGCGAAATCGCAGCTCGTGAAGTACAAATCCCCTCGCACATCTGTACTCCACAATTGTAGTCAATCGATTAGTCTCGCATTTGGATACTAATCGGCGCTGATACATCAACGACATCCGGACCCAACTCAGTTGGGCGCTCTGGAATTAATTCTTTTTTTGGAACAATCGGCTGTTCAAGTGGGGTTTCTAAAACTCCACGCGTTAACGGCGCGATAATTTTCGTTGATGATGTCGTTGCCGCTGTTGTCGAAGTTGCCGTTGAGTTTGGGCTTGATGCTGCTGCTGGAGTCGAACTTGGCGCGCCACCATTCATCGAAGACGTCGATGTTGCAGCAGCGCCGCTTTCTTGTTTCAACTGCGCGATAACCGCACTCGCCTCTGTGCTTGATGTCGTTGCATTTGTGGAAATCAATGACAGCTGAATCACGTCAACTTTTCGATCAATCGCTTGCGCGACGTGCACAGCATCCATCGGATTCGACGCTTTCACTTCGTTTAAATTATCACTCACGCCTCGTACTTCTGATTTCAAATTCTCAACAGCCTGATTCACCCGTTCCTGTTTTGCAGAATTATCCGCTGTCCCCGCCGCGACTAATTTTCCAACCTCGTCAACACGGCGCGAAACAAACGTGAGTCGTAATTCTGTTGACGCGCGTTTTCCTTGGACAGCTTCAACAACCGCAACCTGCGTGTGTTCGGTCGCGAGCTTCACACCATATAACGCGTCGCCGGGCAAACTTTCGAGCGACGCACTCACCGTCGTGATCCACCCCGCAGTTCCGAGCCCAAAACAAAGTACGAAAATAAACGCAGGTCGCACAACTGCGTAAACAGTGCGCTGCGGCATGATCAATGAAAGCGCTGACCACAGGTGCACGAGGGTGAACACGCGCGTCGGCATCTCTTCCGTTGTTCGATCAATATGCGTAAGCAAGCGCGAGCGATTCGAAGACAACCACTGTGTATCAGGGGTTGCTGCGTGCTCCGTGCCCTTAAGCATGCGGATCGATTGTGTAACATCATTAAATTTCATTTTTTTCAAGTAATGCTTTGAGTGCATTGGTCGCCCGATGGAGCAAGACGCGGACGTGTACCGATGTCTTATCAACGATCTCAGCGATTTCTGCCGTTGAAAGCTCTTCGATATATCGCAAGGTCAAAATGTCACGATACTCTTCTTTCAGCTGTTTCATCGCTGTGGCAACTGCGCTCGCCTCAAGATTGATGTCGAGCATTTTAATCTGCTCGCCTTTATCCGTGGGGCTCGTATTTTCATCGATATCGATCTCGAGTTGCTCGTCGAGCGAAACGGTTGCGCGACGACTGCGGTAATGATCGATGACGAGGTTTCGCGCGATACGATAGAGTAACGCACTAAAACTTGCGACATCTCGACTTTCGAGCAGATAGTGCCAAGCGCGCAGAAACGTCTCCGAGGTCAAATCTTGCGCCTCTTCTTTTGAGCTCACCTTAAACGAGATGAACCGGTAAATACCCGCCACATACGTATCATACAGCTCGCCATACGCTTGCGCGTCGCGTTTTGTCTGTATTCGGTATAAGAGGTATTTGTCGCGCAATTTGCTGCTCATTTAATATGACGTTGCAGAAACCAAAGTGTTACAACTCGGGTCTGCACCGCAGAATTAGGGGGTGGCCATACGAGGCCAAATATAGGAGAAATTATACGATATTCATGCTTTTTTGTCAACCGCACCACACGTCCAGATAACCCCCTATTTTTGACTATTTGTATAGATTGTTGTACACTTTTTTCACTATGGCACTTGATGAAATTATCCGAGTTTCGATTTCTGAAGCAGCAAAGCTTTTCGGCGTCAATGCGCAAACAATACGCCGCGCCATTAAACGCGAGGAGTTGTCCTATGTAATCGTGCAGGGACGCTACAAAATCAGCTTCGAAAGCCTCTTAACCTGGTCGCAGGGTCATGCCACCATTAACAATAAAATGGAGTCGCGCGGCATCGGACAATTCGTTGACCAATGGAAAATTCGCAACAAAATTTACGCCCCAAACCCTCATATTATTCAACCAGCGGAACCCGTGGCAGGCCAAAATATGAATTTATTTATGGTGCGACCCGAAGATCGAATTGAAATCAAACCGACCACACCAGAACCTCCCAATAAGCGCGCACCCAAATCGAACACGCGCCAAAACTCAACACTTCCGCTATAATAAACCCCAGAGCCTATTTGGGCGCGCGGATGAGTACTAAAATGTGTGATACAAAAATGTTAAACATTTTGACCTGAATTGTTAAACATTTTTGTACCCACCACTTAGAGCCTGTCTCAAATCTTCCCATTGAAATTCTAAACAGACTTGTATCATGAAATTTTTATTTTTTGTTTTTTTATTGCTCGTGACCACGCCCACCCCCGTTGCGGCGGCCACAACAACGGCACAACAACATCCGCGCACGGCAAATTTATTTTTATCGTGGAAAATTACGGCGGCTGACGCACAAAAATTGGCGCGCTGGGATCTCGTCGTGCTCGATGCGGAAGTTGGCGCGCGTCAACCAAAACTCATCAAAAAAATGCGCGCGCTGCATCCCGGCATAAAAATTCTAGCTTACGTTTCAACATCCGAACTCCACATACCGACCGACGAGCTCGAGCAGGAAGCGCCGCTCCGAAACGCGCTCCTTGCCCACGCGCCCGAACAATTCTATGTTCATCGCGCAAACGGCGACGCGGTTTATTTTTGGCCGAACGCACATCTCATGAATCTAACCGGCCCGTGGCGCGCGCTGCTCACGACATTTATCAAGAAAAAAATTTTCGCCAATCCGGTTTGGGATGGTGTCATGCTCGATAATGTGTGGGATGGCGTGACATGGTACGTTGGCGATGTTGATCTCGACGACGATCAAAAAACTGACGTGCCCGACGCCGCCAACGCCGCATGGAGCGACGCGACAAAACAGCTCATCAACGATCTACGCGCCGCGGGGCCCAAAAAAATTATCATCGGCAACGGTAGCACACAATTTGACGCGCTCGATGGCGTTGTGTTCGAAAATTTTCCAGATCACGGATGGGCCGAGACGGTCGCACGCGCGCGAGAATTCCATGCAACGCACACCAAAAATCCGATCATTATTTTCAACGCGACCGCGCGCAATAACACAGAAAATCAATCCGAAACAACGATGCGACTCGGTCTCAATAGTGCACTCCTCTTCGACGCATATTTCGCCTATGATTTTGGCGACACCAACCACGCCTCGCTGTGGTGGTATCCCGCATACGAACAAAAAATTGGCGCACCACGCGGCGCACCAATCGAAATTTCCCCGGGCGTGTGGCAGCGAGAATTTTCTCGCGCGACCATCACGGTGGACACAAAAAGTTTAGACCAACCGCGCTTGTAAAACAACGTGTTCGCGCTCAAACTCAGTTTGAACGGAAACAATGGACACACAATACCGCGCGACAATAATGTCCCAACAATATCGCGCAGCAATTCGTTCCGCGATGATCGCAGCGATCACCCGAATCTCATCAAAATTTTTCACGAGCCGCGCAAGCTGCACGGCCGCACGCTCAACATTTCCAACCTCAATAAATGCATGATCGTCACCAAAAATTTCGCGATGCGCCGTAATATCAGAAACAACGAGCGGAACGCCATACGACGCCATTTCCAAAACCGCAAGCGGCATGCCTTCCGAATACGACAACGACACACCCACCCGCGCATGCTTGATGAGCGATTTCAAAATCGAACCCGTTTGCACACCCAAAAATACCACGTCGTCGCGGCCCGCAATTTGCTCATTCAAATATGCGCGATACGAATCGTGCGCATCCGCACTATCGCCAACAATAACTAATTTTAAATCTGCACACGACGCATCATCCAAACGTTCTTTCGCGCGCACAAACGCCGCGATCACTTCGTGTTGCGCTTTATCGCGCATCAAACGCCCGACGCACACCACGTAGCGATGCGGCGTCAAACCAAACGCGCGAATATCTTCCGTTGAATCAAACGCGATAGTACGTTCAAACGCGCCGTTGGGCAAATAGGTCGCGCGATGATTCCACGTGTGCAAAACATACTGTTCAAGCGCGCGCGACGTCACAAACATTTCATGGCTGCACGAAATCGCAACGTACTCGCCCACATAAAACATGAGACGGGCAAACCAGTTCCATTTCTGCAATTTACGATCCAAACAATGAAACGTCACGAGCACACGGGTATGCGGCGCAAACATGCGCGGAATCCACGCGAGAAGCGCCGGTCCGATACCTTGAAAATGAATGACATCGACACCATTCCACATCGCGTTGACCACCGAAAAAAAAGTGTGGGTAATCGCGTCCAAATACTTCGTATGAACGCTCGGCACGTATTTGAGCCGCACATTGCGATAAAAAAGTGGCTGATGTTTTGCGTACCAGGTGCGACAATACACGGTGACAAAATACCCCGCCGCAGCCATCCGCACCGCCAATTCTTCGGTTGCACGCTCAACGCCGCCCCAGAGTGCTGGAGCGCCTTTTTGGCCGATATATGCGATATGTAAGGGTTTTTTGACCATAGCGATAACAACCAATTCTACCGGATTTTCCCGAAAATGTCAACCCTCGCCTGTGGACTACTTTGTTGATCCAAAAACGTCCATAATCGCCTCATAATAGAGCTCCGGCGCGCGAACGATATCCACAAACGCCCGTGCCTGCGTGCCAATCGCGGCGCGCTCATGCGGCGTCATCGCCCACACCCGCGCAAGCGCCTCCGCGAGCGCCGCTGCGTTCCCTTGCTCAAATAAAAACCCGGTTTCGCCATGCCGAATCTGCTCAGGGATGCCGCCGGTATATGACGCGATGACGACGCTCCCCTGCGCCTGCGCTTCGAGCACGGAATACGGATCATTTTCAAAACAAACCGACGGAACGACAACTGCAGCTGCGTTCGCAACGTATGTTTGCACATCACGCGGCGCGCGGTGCCCGTCAAACGAAATATTTTTCAATTTTTTTTCAACCACTAAATTTTCAAGCCGCGCGCGCTCCGGCCCGTCGCCCACAATTTTAAATTCGATCTCCGGAAGTCGCGCCGCAGCTGCGATCAACACAGCAACACCTTTTTCCGGAACCAATCGCCCGACGAACAGCACGTACGCGCCGGCACATTTAGACACCGAAAATTTTGTCACATCAACCGGATTCGGAATGTGCACAAAACGCCGCGCATCAAAACCAAACTCGACATGTTTGTGAATCAAAAATTGACTCGGCGCTATGATGCGGTCAAACAGCTCAAACGTTCGCCGCGAGCGGTGCCACCCGAGCGCCAACACGGCCCACAAACTTTTCACCAACGAATTTTGCACACCGCGATGGAGTGCGTCATTCAAAAGATTACGCCGACACGACTCGTCAATTGCGCCGCGCGAAAATAATCGGCCGCTCGGACACACCAGTTTATACGCGTGCGCCGTAAACACAATCCGCACGCCACGTTTTTTCAGCACGCGCAAAACCGTTGGCCCGAGCACATCAAAAATTCCATGCACGTGCGCAACATCCGGCGCGATTTCCGAAATTAATCGATCGAGCTGCGTCGCAACTTCGCGCGAATAAAAAAATCGCGCCGCTTTTTTAAACCAGTCCCCGCGCGCATGAAAATCCACCGCGCTCACAAAATAGCGCGCGTAATTCGACGGATAATTCGCCGCGTGCGTCGTTGAAAAATCAATCACCGTGTGACCGTGTTGCATCAATAATTCGCGCTCGGCAAAAAAAACGCGCTCGACCCCGCCGACATCACGAAAAAAATTATTGATGAGTAAGATGCGCATACACCCGTTCGTATTGTTTAACCATCTCGCGCACATCGCACTGCACCCGCGCATACTCGCGCGCCCGCAGACCGATCGCCCCCGCAGCCGATTGATGCTCCCACACCCACCGAATTGCCTCAGCAAGTGCCGTCGGATTTTCGCTCTGGACAAGCACGCCCGTTTTGCCATGCTCAACGATCTCCGGAATCCCGCCAACATTCGACGCGATCACCGGCCGCGCCGCCGCCATCCCTTCCATCACCACGAGCCCAATTCCCTCCCACCGCGACGGCATCACCACAACATCATATTCGCCGATAAGCGCCGGCACATCATTCGTCGTCCCCAAAAACTGCACCCGATCATTCAAATGATGCAGGGTCACCCGATCCGACAGATCATCAAGCAACTCGCCAACACCCGCGATCGTGAGCTCAAACGGAACATCGTGCAAACCAGTCAGCGCTTCAATCAAAATATCGTGACCTTTTTGCGGCGTCAACCGACCGATCGACAATAATTTTAATTTCGGCCCAAACTGTGGCGCTGGCAACGCAAGATACTGCATCGTGTCAATCGCATTGCGGATCACGACAATTTTTTCCTCGGAAATATGGCCTTGTGTGATCAAAAATTCTCGAATCGCGTCGCTCGCGGCGATCACGGTGTCCGCCGAATACGACAGCAGCTGTTTGACGCGCGTGCGGAGTTCGCCCAAATCGACATCCGTGTTTTGCTCAGACGCAACCATAAACGGCACACGATTAAGCATCGACGCAACTTGCCCCCACAAATGCGCACCAAACAAATGTGTGTGCACGATATCCGGTTCAAGGCGATTCAATAATTGCGTCAACTCAACGAGCATCCCGAGCCCGAGCGTCGTGAATTTCGTGAGCGAATAATACGGAACGCCCGCCGCGCGCAGATCCGCTTCGAGCGGACCACCACCGACAATCGTTACCACGGAAAAATCAAACACCTCGTGATTGCCGAACCGCACGAGGTCAACCGCGATACGTTCCGCACCACCCAAATCAAGCGTCGGAATGATATGAACAACTTTAATTTTTCGCACGCCGCCGAGTCCTTGTTTTTTCATAGAATTGAGGCGATTGCCACGCCCATCAGAACCCACACTTTACCATCAAAATAGCCGGTGTTAAAGAGCTGATACGTCCCGAGCGAAATCACGGTGACAAACAGCATCAGGTGGAAGTGCGAATCGCGCCGCATCCACAGCGCCCGCAGCACGCACAAAACATACACGCCGAACAGCATCGTGCCGACAACGCCCGTTTCGAGCATCAATTTTTGCACGACGCCATGCGCATCCATCGCGTCGCCGTAATCCATGTGGAATGCCGTTGTTTCATTGACGAGCGGCAAATACATCCCCGGCCCGTGCCCAAACCACGGCGCGCGCTGCCAATATGTCACCGCGATGCCGAGCAAATCCTTGCGCGTGTTGTCGCTGCTGTCGGCGATGACCGTCGATTGAATGATCATGAAAAAAATTCCGAGCGCCGCAAGCGCGACGACGATCCCGATGCTGCGACCACGATGGTGCTCAGTTTGATTCGTGCGCCACCACATATAAAAACATACTTGCAGCGTCATCACAATCCACGCCGCGCGCGAAAAAGTGAGCAGCGCGATGACGGAAATAAATCCAGCTGCCGCGAAAAGCAGCGCGCGTCGCCCGCCGCGCGGATGTTTTGCCGCGAACCACCACGCGAACGGAATAATCGCGGTTAATGATTCGGCGAGCACGTTGTGATTGACGCCGAACGGTGCGTAGCCCGCGACGGAAAACGGCATCGCGCGGGCGAACCCAACAACATTTTGCGTGACAAACGAAATCGCGCCCATGAGCGCGCCGACAAGCGCCGCACATTCATACGCAAACAACGCGCGCAACAAATCGACGCGCGTTTTGAGCAGCAAAATTATCGGCACCGCGAATCCAACGTACATAAAAATGTACGGACGAAAAAAAGCTTTGAGCGTTATGCCGAAAAATAACGAATCTGCTCCCGCAACAGAAATCGCAAGCACGACGTACAGCGCAAGTAGAATTTGCCAAAATTTTGTCGCGCGCGCGAGTGCGATTTTTTCCGGATGTATTAAAAACAACAGCGCGATGAGCACCAGCGTTGCGACGGCAAAAATATCAACGACCGGCGCGTTGATCGAGCCGACGTACGGAAGTCGCGCGAGGCTTTGGTCACGGGTGAAGTCGATGACCAGCCCACTCATCGGCGCAAAAAACGCGAGTGCGTATGCGGCGAGTTGTGGTCGCGCGATTGCGACGCCGATCGCCATCGCACCCCCGCACAAAACAACCATCGCGGTGAGCGACAAAAATTGGGATAAAAAGATCAGAAATCCGATCAAAATTAATCCGACTAAAACCATGATTCCTGTTTCTGAATGTGCGGATGCGCGCATGAGCAGCAGTATACCAAAAACAAAAAATGGCCGACAGCTTCCCGAAGGAAACTGCCGACCAACTGTACGCTCATTCACAGAGCGCAGATCCCGGTTGTGGGATCATTTTCGCAAGGAAGCCGCGACCGCTTTACTGGCAGGTGACCGTGATGGACACCTTGTCGATCTCGATCGATGAGTCGATCGCAACGACTTGTCCACCGACTTTGACGCCGGTCAGATTCGTCGAGACGACAGTTCCCGATGACGTGGTGCCGAAGACACCCTGTTGCGAGCACTGCAGCGCGCTAAACGCCGCATTCTTACTCGTGCAGTCCGTTAACACCGCTGCCATGCCATTGCCACCGGCCGGCGCGTTGATCTTGAGGTTCGCCGTCTTCATGCCGTTGCCTTGCACAACGATGTAAAGTTCAGCTGCCGCGGTGTTCGACGTGTAGACTTGCGTCGCACCGCCAACCACCTTTGGGCACGTATAGCTACCCGCCGGCGTGTACAGGCCCTTGAACGGATTGTCCGTCTTCATTGACAAAACGGTGGTGCCACCGCAGTTGATGAAAACAGCGTTTCCGCACACCGAGGCGCAAACCGACTGTCCCGCAGCGTTTTGGTCGATCTTGCCGTCACAGTTGTTGTCCACGTTGTCGCAGACTTCCGCAGCGTCGGGGTTGATCGCCTTGACGGCGTCGTCGCAGTCGCCGACTCCGGCCGCGCTTTGCTTGCACGCAGCGCCCGCCGCAAACGCCATCTTGGCGTCGCAATAGCCGTCGACATCATCGTCGCAGCCCTCGTCGGTCTTGGCATCGCACTGGTCGTCGAGACCATTGCAGATCTCCGTTGCACCCGGATTGACCGCTTTGGCAGCGTCGTCACAGTCGTCGCCCGCAGGGGTCGACGCATCGCTTGGCAATTTTGACTTCGCGCACTTGGCGTCTTTCGACACCTTCATCTTGGCGTCGCAATAGCCGTCGCTGTCGTCGTCGCAGCCCTCGTCGGTCTTGCCGTTGCAGTCGTTGTCGAGGTTGTCGCAAATCTCGGTCGCGATTTTATTCACGTCCTTCTTTGCGTCACACACCGCGGACAACGAATCAGCCGAACACGACGAGAACTTGCCTGTGGTCGTGCAGACACCGTCTGCATTCCCACTTACGCAGCTCAAGCCGAGGCTGAAACCCTCGTCCGTCTGCGCGTTGCAGTTGTCATCCAGCTCATTGCACATTTCCGTGGCGCCCGGGTGGGTGTCGACAGAAAGGTCGTTGCAGTCGTCGCCCGCGGGGGTCGACGCATCGGCTGGTAACTTTGACTTGAGACACTTCGCGGTTTTCGCGACGAGCATCTTGCTGGTGCAGTAGCCGTCGTTGTCCATGTCGCACGCCTCGTCGGTCGTGCCGTTACAATTGTCGTCACTGCCATTGCAGATCTCGTCGACGTTTTTGCCAACCTCGAGACAGCTCACGCCGTCTTTTGCGTTGTTGCACACGTCCACGCCGTTCTTGCACTTGTCGCTGTCGTCGCCGTCGCACGCCTTGCCGAGCGTCGGCCACGGGTCGTCAATCACGCCGTCGCAGTTGTCGTCGATGCCATTGCAGACTTCGGCGATGTCCTTCTTGGTTTCGTTGATGCACTCAGCACCACTCGCCGTAGGCGAACACGTCCACGTGCCATTGGCGCACTTGTCGCTGTCGCCGCCGTCGCACGCCTTGCCGATGTTGAATGCACTTCCGTCAACGTTTTTCCCGTTGTCGGTTGTACCATCGCAATCGTCGTCGACGTTGTTGCACGTTTCGGTCTCAGCCAACGCCATTTTTGCGACCGCGTCGCATGTGTAGTTGCTGTCCTTGTCTTTGACCACGGCGCCGATAGCCGCGCATGGCGTGCCTTCCTTTGCTTTGCACGCCGCGAAGTAGTTCCGGCACATGCCGGTACCTTTGGCGTACGACCCCTCGATCCATTCGCACGCGTCGGTGGTGCTGGCGATGTTGTCGGCGCAGTCGTCAGCCGTCTTGCACGGCGTGAACACACAGCTCAACGGGTCGAATGCATTGTCCGAAAATTTGCAGTCTGCGTCAACGGACATCACGAGGATCCACGTCTTAGACTCGCGATCGCAGATCTTTCCTTGGCCATTGGGGCCAAAAAGATTGACGTCCTTCTGCGGATCGCAGGCCACAACATTGCCATTGGTCTGATCAACGACGCTCAGCGGACCGTTCTTTTGACCCATCCCGGCGGCGCCGTTGATGCTCTCGGCCGGAGCCGGATTGGGGTTGACGTCGGTACAGGCCGTCGCAGATGCAATGACCAACAAAATAACGATGAGAAAACGCTGTCCCCACATGAGGACCTCCTTACGAATTAGCCCAGAAACCGGGGGCGTAAACCGGAGTGAACAGCCGATATGACCATTCACCAAACGGAGCGGCATGTCGCACAGACCAACCCATTTGGAAAATTGTCAGGAGAAAATATCCCCGAGGTGAGTATTTTGATTTCGTGCGTTCGCACTACTTTCTCATACTCACCCCGGTTTTGTTGAACCTGCTCGCCCACCCTCTCTACTTGAGCGGCGGACAGAACGTGCCGATGTCGGCCTTTCCAACGATCCGCTCGGCTTCGGTACCGCTCCACGCTTGGAACGAACCCTCAACCTTGCTACCGTCGGGCATGCTCACGCTCGACAACTCGCCGCCGCCGGAAATCGGCGTGCCGTCGGACATGTACGCCGTGGCCTTCACGACCAGCACCGCACCGCCCGCGAGCGCAGCGCAGAGCTGCTCGAGGCTGAGCTTCACAACCTTGCCAACCATCGGGTTAGCGAAAGTCTTTGCTCCGGTTGCGGCGTCCGCCTTGCCGAATTTTGTCTCAACGGAACAATCCGTGAAAACAAATCCGACCATGAAGTCTTTGGGGACTTCACAAGCGACCGTCGCTTGCTTCGCGACAAACTGACAACCCCACTTGGGCTCGCAGCTGTCGTCGGTGTACGGATTTTTGTCGTCGCACGCGAGGGTCGCGTGGACGCAGCCGCCGACAATGTTGTCGCAGCTGTCCGTGGTGCACGCGTTGTTGTCGTCGCACGGCATCGTAGCGCCGCCCGCCGTGCAGACGCCCTTCTTGCAAAGGTCGCCCACCGTGCAGACGTTCTTGTCGTCGCACGACACATCGAGCGCCGTGTGCAATGTGCTCCCGTCCACCGGGTTGCACACCTCGAGAGTGCATGGATTGCCGTCGTCCGTCAGCGCGGCGGGTTGCGGCTTGCACAGCCCCAAACCGATATCGCACACGTAGCTGGCACACTTGTTGACCTCGAGCCCGGCGCAATCTGCGTTGGCCGCACAGGCCGTTGCAGTTTTGCCGATGCACTTGCCGCCGCCGTCGCAGATGTCGCCGACGGTTTTTACGATCCCGTCGTCGCACGCCGCGCCGACTTTGGCGTTGACGTGTGCGCAGCCCTTGATCGGGTCGCACGCATCGTCGACGCATTGCTTGCCGTCGTCGCAGTTTTTCGCCGCGCCGGCCGCACAGGCGCCATCTTTGCAGACATCACCCTCGGTGCAGACGTTGTCGTCGGTGCACGCGTTGGCGTTGTGAGCGTTGACGCAGCCCTTGGCCGGGTCGCATGAGTCGCTGGTGCAGGCGTTCTTGTCGTCGCAATCGATCTTGGCACCGGCGCACGCGCCGCCCAAGCATTTATCGCCCGACGTGCACGCATCGCCGTCGCTGCAGGCGGTGTCAACCGTCCCGTGCAGGCAGCCTTTGGCCTTGTCGCAACTGTCCGTCGTGCACGCGTTCTTGTCGTCGCAGTCCACCGACTTGCCGACGCACGCGCCGACATTTGCACATTGGTCGCCCGTTGTGCATTTATTGCTGTCGTCGCACGCCGTGCCAACCTGACCGTTATCGGTAACGACACATTTGTCAATCGGAGAGCCGTCGACATCAGCCTTGCGCTGACATTTAACGGACCGGTGACATTGGCCGTCGACGGAAATAATCCAATCCACGCAGTCGCTACCATTTTTGACAATATCACAACCCGGAGGCTGCTCAATTGCCGCAGTGGCCTTTGCGTCTGCTGCGCCCGTCGTGGCATCGCTACTCGCCGGTGCGATCATGTCGCTCGAACAACCGAAGAAAGAAACGAGGACGGCCGCCATGGCCGCCGTAAAGATCTTGTCCATGGCAGGTCTCCTTTTTTGCGGGCCGAAATGGCCCATTAAAAACCTGTTTAGTTTCCCCAACGTTGACGTCACACTCTTGGGAACACAGAGCGGACTGCGCACAATATCACGAAAGTCCTAATTTTGTCAAGAGGCAAAATGACACATTTTTTGGCTAAATTGTGGATAAAAATAAAACACCGCCGACTGCAACCTTCTCGAAGAGAAAGTCACAGCCGACGGATAATGACCGCTTGGCATCCGGTTGGACGCCGATTCGCTACTTCACGCGCACGACGACACGATATGTGCCGGTCGTGTTTGGCTTAGCCCAGTAACAGGCGTTGCCGATAGCAAGGTTCGCCGCGCAGTTTGGCTGCTGCGGACCCTCGAATAACTTTACATAACTGATGCCGCCACAGCTCACCTGCCAGTTGTCTACGACCTTCGTGGCGTTGCTGGCCGATACGCCGTCCCAGCCGTAGGCCCAAAGGCCGGTGCTGAGTTGGGCGTTGAACGCGAGGTAGCTTGCGCTGCCCACGCTCAACTTGGCGCTGCCGTTTGCCGGAGCGACAACGCCTGCAGACCAACCTGCTTCGGCGCCATCGACGGACGAAACACCGCTGCCATAGGCCGTGAAGCCTAGGCCGCTCAGCGTCTTGATTTCGCAGATGCCGGTGCCCACGGTAGGCGGCGCCAGCGCGAAACATTTGTCGTCGCTGCCGCAGGTCTGACCCGCGGGGCAACCATTGGCTTTGCAGCCAGTTGTTACCGCGGGCTTCCACTGTGGAACACACGCCTCATCGAGGGGTAACCAGCCTTGCGTTTTGCACGCCATGTTGGAACCGCACGACTCTGCGCTTTCCGCACTTGCGACACAGAACTCGCCGATCACATCTTTGGCGCACTCGCCGGTCTGCGTAATGCAGCTCAGCGATTGACCGCCGATCTCGCCTGCGCACCTGCAAAACTTCAGGCCCTTCTGGCACTGACTCGTTGCTTTGCACGCAGTCTCGACCGTTGTCGTTGGCGACGCTGCAGCGGTTTTTGATTCCGCGCATGCAAACACGTTGGCCGCAGGGGCCCAGCTCGTTGCACCTTGCCAGACTTGGCCCGTCGGGCAAACGCTCGACTTGCTCGCGCCCGGGTCGCTCTTGCAGGCACCGGCGCTATCGCATCCGCCGGTGAAGGCTTCACAGTGCAAATTCGCACCGCCACCCTCCACTTGGCAGTAGACGCCAGGACTCTTGATGGCACAGCTGCATGTCGGAGCCGCTTGCTGGCCGGTGGTCGTCGGGTTGGCTTGCGCCGCCGGAGCCGCTTGCTGCTCACCGCCATTGTCATGAGTCAACGCGCCACCTTGACACGCCGCCGTGAAAAAGAAACCTGAAATGATTGAAAGGAACTTACGCATGGCTGTCTCCTTCCCCCGCAGGGGTATGCCCTGTGGGCGAAAACGCAACGAGGCAGCCACCCCGCGCGTGTGTGAACCGCAGCCGCTTTGATTCTTCCGGTATGTCCGGAATAACCAAAGGACTGGAGCCGTCCGGCAAGAAACCTGTTATGAAGGAGGGAGCATAACAGATCTTCGCCGGACGACTTCAGTCCTCAAGAAGGTGAACTTAATTGGATGTTCATTATCATTCTTCTTGAATCAGTTGTCAAGTAACGTGCCTGTGGAAAAAATCTCACCTCGGGGCAAGAATTTTTGGTCGCATGCACGTCGTGCACACTTCCTCAACTCTTGCCCCAAGGGACGGCCGCACCAGTTGCGTGCGACCTACTAGAACGCGGGTAGCTTCGACGGATCGAACGTCAGGGCTCCGTAGAACCCAAAACCTTCGTACCGACCGAACACTTGCTGGGTCATCAGCTTGAAACCGAGACCCGAGAGCGCCGCCGGCTTCACAACCAACGCGATCTCGCCACCGACTGCGAAGCCAGTGTCAGCCATACGTGACAAGGACGACTTGCTCGCTGCGCCGCCAAAGAGGCCGGCGTTGAACAAAATCGGCGAGCGCACGCTGCCCATGGTCACTTGCGCGCCCGCGTGCGCGAGGAACGAAGTCGGATGCGGGCTGCTGAACAGATCACCGGCGCCGACCGAGAGGCCTGCGATCCAACCATTTCCCGACGGGCTCAACGAGCCGTAGTCGAGACTGAAACCGGTCTCCGATGTGCCGATGCCGCGGCCTGAGTAGATACCGATGTCGAACGAGCTCTGCCACAGACTGGCAGCGAGCGCGTCGACTTTGCTGTTCACGATCGTGACGTTGCGGTCCGTCACGCCCTGCCGCACTTCGATACCATTCATTCGCTCGACGTGGCGTGTCTGCTCCACAACCACAGCGGTCAGCTGACCAGCGAGAACGCCAAGTTGCTCGTGGTCGCCCTTCGCGAGACCGTCAATCTTTTTAACGTCTGCGATGAGAGCGGTCAGCTGCGCGCGCGTCGCCTTGCCAGTGCGAGCCAGTTTGGCGATGTCGCTACCCAGCACTCGATCACGATCAGCTCGAGCATTTGCCTCCGCCGCCGCCGCCGCGCGAACGCGAGCGAAATCGGCAACGATGAGGAGCTGACCGGCCGCCGCCTTGCGGTCGACATCGGCGCGGGCGGCAATGAGGGCCGCATCGGTCTGCGCCACGCGGGCGTTGACGATGCGTTCGACAGTGCCGATGGTAGCCGTTGCAGAACTTGGCAGCGAAGCCGTTTGCGCGAACGCCGAGAACGAGAACGAAACCAGAAACAACGCGGCAATGGCCGCCAAAAAGAAACTCTTCATGATGCCCTCCTTGGGCCTAGCTTGTCCGCGAGAATGCGGACGGTGATGGTTGCTTGGCAGCCTTGCCTCGCGAACCGGAAAACTAATTTGAAAGGACACTGTCTGAAACGCGCGCCAACATGGCACACAGTCCAGAACAGTCTTTTGCGGATTAAGCGTTGCCTAACGCGCACAAGACTGTTCTAGAAAAACTTCGTGGACGGCGGCATGCTGTGTTGCAACAGCCGCCGTCCACTACTTCCTGATTCGCCCAACCTTCACTAGGGCGCGTAGCTCGGTGCGAAGACGATGGTTTCCGCGGTGCTCACGATAGTGCTGCCACGTTTGGTCTCCAAGACCTTCTTGATGGAACCCGTGTCCGGGTCGACCTCAAGGTGCTCGAGAACCAATTCTTCCTCAACGCTCGCCGGCGAAGGAGCGGGTGCGGATGCCGGCACAGGAGCCGGAGTCGCAGGCACCGTTGCCGGTGCTGGCTTTGCAACTGCCGTCGGCGCCGGTGGCGGTCCGCCAACCACATGGCCGTCTTTCGGCCAATTGTAGTAGATCAAACCCACCAGCGCCACAATGAGCGCAAGTGCGCCAATAACGCGCCACATACCACCATCATCGTCGCTCGGCGTCGAAGCCGCTGGGGCACGAGCCGCCGCCACCGGAGCAGGAAGAGAATCGTCACCGCCATCCTTTTTCTTGGGTGGTGTCGGCGATTCCACGCTGGCAGCCGCCAAACGCCGACCTTCGGCCAAACCAGCCGCGCGACCATCATTGAGCGCCGCGTCGATCCGCCGAGCAACTTCCGCTTCTTGGGCGGCTCCCCTTGCCTCGGGGCCATCGGCGAAGCCATCGTCGAAGTTGAAGACCGCTGGCTGCGCATCCGGATTGACCGCGACTGGAGCAACGTCGGCCACCTTGACCGGCATAACCCATTCCACAGCCGGAGCCGCAACCTCATCCGACCCTGCCTTCGAAATCGGCGCGCCGTTGCCGTCGCCATCGCACTTTCCCTCAATAGCGACCTGCGCAGTTTTTTTGACACTTGCCTTCTTCATGACCTTTTCCTTTGCCTTTCGGCGTGATACATCGCAACAACCCACCATGGGCCGCGTCGATGCAATTTTAACTACCTAGTTTGTAAACCGCCTGCTGAAACGCTCGAAAACCAGAAGGTTCGCGAACTCTTGGGTGGCGCAGGCGTTGCAATTGCCACTTCAAGACTCTCCACCATATCAGATAACGAAAAAAATGTCAAGTCCCCATCAGACACGAGAACTCAACAGAGGAAACCGCTCAAAAACACTGTTTTATATCCAAATTAACGCTTTTTTGGTCGTAAATAGAGCAAGGAAAGCGCGGTGCCTGCCAAAAAGCCGCCGACGCCGAGCGCAGGGAAATTTGGTTTGCTCGGATATTTTGACCCAATCGCACGGTCGATCAACCGAAAATCCGCTGCGTTGACCGCAAAATCGTTGCCGGCCTGCGTCAAAACATAGCTGACCGCGGTCGCGATCGCCTCGGCCTGCTGCTTGTCCGGATGATACGCCGTGATTTGCAAGATGCCGGTGTTGTACACCACACTCGCCTCGATTGTCTGATTCCAGAGTTTGCGACGCGTGAGCTCATCTTTTGGAAAATAATTCCCATCAACACCAACCGAAACCGAAATCACCCGATTAAAAAATTCGCTCGTCCCAACAATCTGCGCAACATTTTGCGCGATGCGTTCCGCGGCCTTGCTGCTCGTGTACGGGTCAACGCCGGGGATCGCGTGTGGGGTCACGAGCACACGCGCCTGCGCACCGTACTTGAGCGGCGAAACAATTGGCGCAAGAATCATCGCGAGCAAACCGACGACGATGCCAAAAAAAATTGAGGTGCCGAACGAACGATGTGCCATAAAAATATTTTACCTTAACGGAACCGCGATGTCCATCGAAACGCCCGTGCGCAAAACAGTCATCGACACCGCGCCGCGCGATTGTAACTGGTTGACGAGGTCAAACAACATGGTGTCGGCTTCGATGCGCTGATGTTCAATCGCGGTAATCACATCGCCCTCTTTGAGCAGCGTCGCGGCCGGCGCACTTTCAACAAGCATCCCCTGCTCAGGCAAATGGTTGTCCGCGTCAAACACCGACCACCGCGTCAAATTAACCACGCGAAGCGGAGCCACGACGCGCGTCGCGACACCTTTTGAAAAAACGGACGCAAAAACCGAACGCACTTCCGTGAGCGGCATGATGATCGCACTGTTGTTCGCCGCGCGTGTCGCGATCCCAACTAAATCCCCTTGTCCGGAAATAACCGGCGCGCCGTCGATCATAAATTGTGGCAACGATTCGACGATGCCGGCTGCATACGAAATTTTGTCGCCATACTCAGCTGGGCATCGATCGGTTATGCACACGTGCGTGTCTTGCAACGTAACGGGAATTGCGGTGTGCGGCAAAATGATAAACAACGTCGAGCCGCGCGGCGTATTTTCAAGCGTGCCGCTCGCGAGGAGTCGCGCGTTCTGAATATTTGTTTTGACGAATACGAGTCCGGACGCGGGATCATTGACGACGTTTTCAATCGCGCCCGTCGTTTGTGGATGCAGCAGCGCATGTTTCGTTTTTGTCGCGGCGGCAGACGCCAAAAACCATCCATCCCCCGTCAACGCAACACCATACGCAAGTGTCTGATCCGTTTTCTCACCCGTGAACGTCGCGATCGCCTCTTGCGTATTTTTTATTCGCGACTCGTCAATTGCTTCGACCGCTGTTTTTTCAACACGCGTTTGGATTGAGGTGATCGGCGCTGTTGACGGGCCATACGCGGTGTAGACGAGACTCGCGATAAAACCGCTGAGCGCCGCAACGACAATCGTAATCGTGGTGAAAATCAAACGCGAACGATCCGTGCGCAACATTTCACGCGCCGCATCATTTTCGAGAGGAATGTGTGGAGGGATGGTCATAAAAAATCAAAGCATCCATTTAAAAGCAAGAATGAAAATCGCGCCGACGAGCGCGGCGCCGATCAGTTGTTTGATGATATCACGACGCGTATTCGTCGCATCAAACATACACATCGTTGCGATCGAAAAGGTCGTCGTGAGCGCGCCGAGCACCGCGTAACTTGCCGGCGCGAATAAAAAAATTACAAACCATTCGAATGTGATGAGTGCGCCGAGAAAGCGAACCGGGCTCCACAGCAATCCCACAAAAATTGCGACGAGTGCGCCGAGAAAAATGATGAGATATAAGGATTCAAGATGTAGCATGCGGAACGCAAACACGGCAGATGTTGCGCTCCACAAAAAAAATGCGGCCATCACGCGCTGAATTTTCCAAAAATTTTGATACGCGCGGATCCATGCCCACACAAAAAAAACGGTGAGCGCCAGCGCGACAACGCAAATTTCGATTAAAACTTTTCGGCCATCGACCAGAAGTGCGAGACCGGTTGCGCTGACGAGCACCGCGAGCACTGTTAATGGTTTTCTGGCTTTTTCGAGATTCATATTAATGCGCGCGCGGTTCGAGGGAATCCATGATCGCCATGATGAGCGACGCGATTGGAACGCCGAGAAAAACGCCGACGACACCAAGCGCTTCGTATGCGAGCAAAATCATGGTGAACGAAAGCACGGGATTGACACCCGCAGTTTTTTGCATGACTTTCGGAATAAAAATATTATTTTCGAGAATCTGAATGACGTAGTATGCGATTGCGGTTATCAACCCGACTGTTGGCGAGATGGTGAGCGCAAAAAAAATTCCAAAAACTGCAGAGCTGATCGGACCGACATACGGAATAAATTCAACGAGCCCGGCAAGTGCGGCGAGCGCAAACGCGTAAGGAACGCCGATAACCGTGAGCGAAATGAACACGAGCGTGCCAACAAGAAACGACAGGATGATTTGTCCGCGCGCCCAACCGCCGAGCCAAAATTGTGAATTGACGATCATGCGTTCAGCAAACGGCACGTGTGTGATCGGTAAAATTCGAACAAGCGCCTTTTTAATGGCGCGCTCTTCAACAACAAAGTAAAACGCAAGAACTAAAATAATCACCACCGAACCGATGACACTGATCAATCCGTGGAGCGTCGAGGCGAGGCCGGTGACGGTTAACGCGAGACCGCTCCGCGCTGCGTCGGCAATCGAGGTGATATTCGTTTGCATCGTTTGTTTGATGTTGTTTCCGAGCGCTTGCGGCAAAATTGCGACGACTTTATTCCAATAATCACCAAAATTTTGAGAGATTTGGGTGACCTCTTGCGACAAAATCGGCATCAGCGCCCAACCGACCGCGGCAAAAACCAAAAATCCGAGAGCGTAAACCGTCAAAACACTGACCGAACGCGGGATGCGATATTGTTCCGCGCGCAAAACGAGCGGTTGCATTATGGTCGCCAATATAAAGGAAATCAGCACGAGCAAAAGTGTTCCGCGCACCGCATAGGCAAGCCACAGCGCAAGCGCGATTAAAAAAACACGCACGATTGAATCGGTTGAGATGGTGATGCGTTGGTTGACCATAGTTGTGAGAAATGCGGTAAATACAGTATACTCTTTTTGATTTATCTATGCCAGCCTTAGCCGAAAACAAAACCGCGCGACGTGATTTTGATGTCCTCAATGAATTTGAGGCCGGTTTGGAATTGCTCGGCGTGGAAGTCAAACCAATACGCGCGGGGCAGATGAAATTACGCGGTGCGTTTGTGAAAATCGTCGGCGGTGAACTCGTTTTGATCAACGCGTTTATTCCAAAATATGAAAAAGCGGCGGGCGGCGCACTCGCCGTGTACGACCCCTATCGCACACGCCGATTGCTCGTCAACAAAAAGGAGTTGATGAAAATGTTTGATGCGTTCGAAACGCGTGGCTTCACGCTGGTGCCACTTCAAATTTACACGCGCGGCCGATTGATTAAATTGAAAGTTGCAATCGCGCGCGGCCGCAAAACGCACGAGAAAAAAGAAATTTTAAAACAACGCGACATCGCGCGCGATGCACGACGCGAGCTTAAGCAATAAAAATATGGCGAAAAAAGATGAGTTTAATCAAACGCGTATTTTAGCGGACACTTTTCGTAGAGACATGAGCCATAAAACTACAATGCACGAGGTCATGTCGCTGCTTAACGTCATTGTTCCATTCAAAGAAGGTGACCCAACAATGCAAGGCGCCCCGACGAAACTTGTCAACGGCGTTGTTCATGTTGATACGGAAACACTCAAGACGATGTTTCGTGCAGCGGTTTCACAAAAAAATCACGACCTCGTTCCCGATGTGCTTGGATTGCGTACAGCAGCAAAAAATATTATCGATGACGCAAATCAACGAGACACACTTCGTGAAGATTCTGCGGGACCGACGAACTTGGAACGCGAAATTGCTGTTCAGCTTGCGCGCGCAAACACTCCTTTACCATCTTTGCCTATAGTTAGAAATAAAAATCCTGACTTCAACGAAACACGCCCCTACGATAATCCACTTGATTTACCGTTTGAAAATCCGCCGGATTCAAAGGATTGACTTTTTGTAAAAACTGCGGTATGGTTGGAGGGTCAGATTTTTGTCCGTTGACAATTTTATATGGGGATGACAGGCTTCGAGGAGAGAAAGAAGACTCGAACGGGCGTGTCGGGAATGTCTCGTTTCTCGTTAAAACGCGGGGCAAAACCCAGATGCAAATATTTTTGCACGTGCAAAAGCCGCGGTTGCTAACGCATTCGCACCAACTTTTGTTCCAGCATTCGCCTAAGAACGTAATGCCATCGACGTCGGACGATTACGGTCCGATGCGCGGTGTTATAAAACAGTAATGTAGGTCTCGTCGCGCGCTATCTGTCGCGCACGTTACCGAAACCAACACAGTTCCTGTGTGCGTATTTTTCGTCCGATTGATGGACGCGCATAGGTAAAAATTAACCGGACTACACACGTAGGCCGAGGGCGACCTTTTTCTTCGACCCGGGTTCAATTCCCGGCATCTCCACCATTTGGTTTTTTCTTTTGTTCAAGAGACCTCTTGAATTGCCACATGCAAATCTTCGTTTGTTCCTCCGCGCATCATCCAAGCGCAAAATAAATTTGCGCGATGATGCTTGTGCGCAGTCTCTTTCACAAAAGAAAAAACAAAATTATCAAAAGGCGGTCCGCAACGCCTGCGCAGTCTCGCTCACAGAACACAAAAACAAAAAAATGTTAAACATCGACACACTTCATCATTCGCATAATCTGCTGACGTTTTACAACATTCAAAATGCAGATTGAAATAGTAAAATAACTTTCTTGCTGGGAACGCAAAAATTTTTTACACGTCCACAAAACTGAAACTTGCTTGTCATCTTGGTACACAGCATTTTTAAGCGCGTCCAAAATTGTTTTTGCTCGATTGTCCACATCACACTCTTCAAAATCGTGTGTGGCGTGCAAACCATGCTCAATTAAAACAAAGACATCTTTATTTGTTGGAAATTTTTTATTCTGTTTGAGCAACGCTTTGACTGTTGCACGCAAAATATTTTCAAACTCATGTGTTCGAGGCTTGATCACTTCAATAATCCGACGCGTAACCGGATCGATTCGATATGCCAACGCTTTTGCGGGTGTAACTTCTCCGCTTTTTCTATACGAAAAATCAAAAACAACCCCCTCCTTGCTCATAGTTTTTATACGGCTTTACATTTTCTAAAAAATTCCTTAACTGACCGTGGAATATATTTTTTATCAACGATATCAACAACACGCCCTCGCTTGTCGGTATACAAAACTTGCGGTGGATAGCCCGCCATTTTCATCAGATGCACTTCGATGTTAACCATTTTATTGTACATACTTAATTACGGTTATAACGCATCTAAAATTTTGTGTCAAATACATGAAATTGGCCATATAAAATAACCCCTACAATGAGTCGTGAAATTACACGACTTCCAAACTGCAGAGGGCTTTTAATTACGTGCGTTCGATCGATAACTGCTTCCGTTGTTTTGCCCACGCGACTTCACGTGGGGCGCACCCGCCGTCGAGCGCACGCGTTATGTGCCGCGCGCGTCCCCAAATTTCGGCAAGCGAATTTTCGCGTAGATCACCGAGCGATTCTGATTCACCCGGACAATCCAACACACGCCCACCAATTTTGACGAACAAACCCATGCCACGAATTGTGCACGGTGTGCCGCCCGCATACGGAAACCTGCTCGCGAGCTCAAGATCAAACTCTTCGCGATCCACCCGCGCAAGTTGCGCAAACAGATCAAACTGTTCAGCGCGCGACAACGCACCATGTAACGGATCCGTGCTGCGGCCACTCGGCAAGTAATTCACGATGAGGATGAAAATATTGTTGCGCCGCGCGAAGCGATGCAGGTCAAAAATCTCACCCGCGTTCTGCGCGCACACGATCGTGTCGAACGCGAGACGCGTCGGGTCATGCCGATGAAATCCGATGTCCATGCACAGATCGATCGCCGCGTTGCGCCGCTCTGTGTAATTTTCGCTGCGCGGATTTTTGCGAACACCATCGCCCGCAACAATCGCATTCTGGTACGCCTCGTCATGCAAGCTGTTCACCTTGAACACGACTGTCGCGCCCAGATCATACAGCCGCTGCACAAATGCGCGATCCGTCAAACGTAACGCACCCTCGGTGTACACGATCGGCGTGATGTGTCGCAGGTGCATGCGCTCGATGAGCTGCCAAAAATTCGGATCGATCGTTGGCTCGCCCGCGCCGACGAAATTGATTGACCGTGCACCGAGCGCTGCGGCCTCATCGATAAGCTGGAGCCTCCGCGCGATCGACATCTCATTCGTGAGTCGCCGCTTTGCACCATCCGGATTATCCGGACTTTCCGTGAAACAAAAACTGCAATTCCACGGACACGCGTTCGTGCCAAGCTCCATCGCGGGATTGAGCATCTGATGCGCATTGATCGCGGCCGCAAGTTCGGCGCGGCTGAAATCCCAACCAGCCATCGTGTAGCCGCGGCCAGTTTTGATGATGTCAAATTCAGGCGGGAGCGAGTCAGCCGTCCGGCCAACAAACGTATCAATCATGGATGCAACCTCCTCATAACCCACTCGGGTTATGACAAAGTACACCACTAATCCTGTGCGCGTGTCAAGGGTTTGACAGTGCGGCATCGCGTATGATATTTTTTACTTAAGCTCACTTGAGAGTAATCTGGCTTAAGCTCGAAAAGAAGTTGTCAGCCCCCAGCAATGGGGGCTCAAGTTATTTTTATAAGGAAATACGACGTAAGCAACCACTTTTTACTTTTATTGTTAAACTGCAAATCAATAACGGACTGCTGATCATGATCACGTGACAAAAGAACACGTCTATCCGGAAGTTCCTCAACAATTTCGCTATTTTTTATCGCTTCTGTCAGACTATGAATCGCTTCGGGATGTTTTTGGATAATTTTTGCAAGACCAAAACCCTTTCGCTCACCAACCGTTTCTACTCCCCAAACCAAATCAATCGGCCCAAGAACCGAATGCATAAAAGCAGCCAATACCTCACCTGATTTTGCCTGCAACAAAAAATTCACTGCGTCCTGCCCGCGAATGCCAGAATATATCGGCCCAAATTCTCCAACTCCACGTTCAATAACCACATACCCAAACAATCGCACCCTCCTATGCGTCATCATAGATCTTAAAATTTATCCGCCGCAGCGCGACGTACAAACTACTGGGTTCCACGAATCAAAAATTTTGTCAATGGTGGAAAACCGGTGCATAAAAATCCTCAACGATATGGGAGCCACGCCTCCCCATCCATTCGCTAGCCAACCCACTGCACCGTTACAAATCGGTAAATTGCAAAGACAGAAAGTGGCACAGACACAACACTGTAAAAAAACCACATTTTTTTTGATTGATGCGCAACCACAAAAAATAGCGGGATGACCACAAGGATGTAGCGCTGTGATGATGAAAATGAGTTACTCACCAATAACAGCAGCGGCATGAGCAATGCAAAAATGGCATATGCGGGATTCGCCTGCCACATACGTCGGAGATGCAGGGCAATAAATCCGACTGCCGAAACTTCGACCACATGTAAAATCCAATCTTCTCCGCGCGTTACCATGTTTCGAGCATACGAATAAACGAGCTCGTGCGGCCACACAAACTTGTGTCCCCACGCCTCCTGACTGTGTATCCACGCAATCGGCGTTCCAAATTTATATTTCAAAAATAATGAAAACGCAGCGAGCCCCGATGATCCCAACAAAATTATAAAAAATAATTTGCGATAATTTCGATCGCGCACCGACGTCTCACGAAGCCACAACAGAACGACGAGCGGCAATAAAAAAATTCCAACGGGCCGTGCGGCACTTCCCATGCCTGCAAAAAGTGCGGCGAGAATCCATGATTTTTTTGAAGAAAAAAACAACGTGAGCGCTGTACAAAATAATAAAACCGATTCGCTATATGCGCTGATGAAAAAAAACGATGTCGGAAACATCACAAGCGCAATCACTGTGTTCCGCGCGAGTTTAGTCGTTGAAATGTTTTGCACCCAGCGATAGATGATCAAAAAACTCGCGAGCGTACACGCGTTCGAGACGAGCAGACCTGCCCAAAAAATCGGGATGCGAAGCGACATGACGACGCCCTTCCATAAAAATGGATACAACGGGAAAAAATTTACATTTGACCGAACGTTCACGCCATATGAATATCCATTTTTGACAATTGAATAGTACCAACCACTATCCCAGCGCGCCCACACCGGCGGAAACGGACTGTCGGGCCATGACGAAACCAACGGATGTCGAGCAGAAAAAAATTGCGCGACGATTTCGATGATCACTCGCCACATGATAAAAATAAGAAGCGGCTCAAACCACCAATACTTTGCATGCAACCGCGCAAAAAATTCCATAAAACACTACCCCTTCTTTTTGTTGTACGCGTACACGGCGAGCGGGATGAAAACGACGAGCAGTCCCGCGACCCAGAGTAACGCTTGTTGCACATAATCGCCGGCCGGCAAACCGAGCGTCAACGCGCGCATAGAATTTGCGGTTGCGGTGATCGGTGTGTGTTTGGCAAATGCCTGAAGCCACGACGGCATCGTTTGCACCGGAACAAAAATCGACGAGGCAAACACGAGCGGAAACACCCAGATAAATCCGGCGACCTGCGCGGTTTCAACATCTTTGACGAAGAGGCCGATCGTTGCGGAAATCCAGGAAAATGCGTAACCGAAGAGCAACACGAGGCAAAGGCCGCCGAGAAAATGCGCAATGCCGTGATGAATGCGGAATCCGATGATGAAACCAACGCCGGTCATGAGCGAAATCACAAACAGATTGCGCACGACGTCCGTGAAGGTGCGCGCGGCGAGAATCGCAGATTGCGCCATCGGAAGCGAACGAAAACGGTCGATGATGCCGCGCGCCAAATCTTCGGCGAGCGATATGCCGGTTTGCATCGAGCCGAACAAAACGGTTTGTACGAGAATGCCCGGAAGCAAATATGAGATGTAATCGCGCGTGCCGGTTTTGAGCGCGCCGCCGAATACGTAGGTGAAGAGCAACATGAACATCACTGGTTGGATGGTTGAAAATACGAGGAGTTGCGGGAGGCGCGTGTATTTGATGAGGTTGCGACCGGTGAGCGTGATGACGTCGCGGCCAATGTTGAGGATAGAATTATGTGCGCTCATAGATTTGGGTTGAAAAAATTTGGAGCAACATCAACGGATTCTGTTGTGGGCGCGGGCGCAGCGTCAGCACCCCCATGCGCGGTCAACGCGAGAAACACATCGTCGAGCGTTGGCCGACGGAGTGCTATATCTGCGATGCTGATGTGTGCAGCGTCAAGTAAACGCACCGCTTCAACAAGAATTCCCGCGCCACTCACCGCCGGAATGCTGATCATCCCGAGCTCGTGCTGCACGTGTGGCGCTTCGTGTGCGAGCGGCGCGAGAAGCGCGGCGACACGCGCGGTGTCGCTGATCTGTTGCACATGGACCTCGAGCACGTCGCCACCAATTTCTTTTTTGAGTTCTTCGGGTGTGCCGGCCGCGATGATGCGCCCGTGATTGATCACGACGATATTGTCCGCGAGATGATCCGCCTCTTCGAGATATTGCGTCGTGAGCAAAACGGTTGTCCCCTGCGCAACAAGTTCTTTGATAATTTGCCAGAGTGCGATGCGACTTTGTGGGTCAAGTCCGGTCGTTGGTTCGTCAAGAAATAAAACTTTTGGATTGTTAAATAGGCTCATCGCAAGGTCGAGACGACGACGCATGCCGCCGGAATATGTTTTTGATGAGCGATCTGCGGCGTCGGTGAGATCGAATTTTTCAAGCAACTCGATTGCACGCGTTTTAATTGCCGCGCGTGGCCAATGATACAGCTTACCGACCAATTCGATATTCTCACGGCCCGTTAAATATTCGTCGATTGCAGCAAATTGACCAGTGAGGCCAATGACGCTCCGAACCATGTCGCCATCAGTTGCGATGTCGTAACCCGCGATGATTGCGCGGCCGCTATCTGGTTTAAGAAGCGTTGTGAGTGCGCGCACGAACGTGGTTTTACCCGCGCCGTTCGGGCCAAGTAGGCCAAGCACCGTGCCGTACGGAATCGTAAGACTTACGCCCGAAAGCGCGTGAACAGAGCCGTATGATTTCGTGATATTTTCGGCGATAACTGCAGCCGCGTTGTTGACGAGGGTCATAGAAAAAATAAACGGGGGTGCCTCTTGCGAGACTCCCCGCGCGATTATAGACGGTTACGCATTTTTTTGCAAAAATTCAAGTGCGTAGACGCGGACCGCGGGCTTGATGTTAAAATTCGGGTCGGCAAGTTCGTCTGCACCGAACCATTGAATATCGTGATGCTCCTCGGGCGCAAGTTTTGGGTTTGCGCTGAGCGCACGTGCGTGGTAGCCGAAATTGATGTGGCGGTGCGCGGTGTTGATCGTGTGGATGTCAACAGTTTCAGGGATGAGCAACATTTTAGTTTCCGGATATTCGCCGGAGTGACGTCGCGAAATCATTTCGATCGGAAGACCACACTCTTCAGCGACTTCGCGTGCGATCGCTTCGTCCGGATCTTCATTGAGTTCGATGTGCCCACCAATTGGCAGCCATGTGTTGAGTATTTTGTGATTAATTAACAAAATTTTTGGTTCGGTTGGATGAAGAATCATGCAAGACACGGTGAAATCGATGAGTTCGTGAATGTGAGCCATAGGTTTTGGTTTAGGCGTCGGTGTGAAGTTGTGGAATAATAGCACGTTATGACGAACGGAGGCGAGACGCGAGTCAGAAATATGCTCGATACGACGTAAAATACGATTTTGAGAAACTACCTTTAATTGATGAAGACATAAAAAGCTCGTACGATCTTGAATTTCGAGTGGAATGTAGCGCGGTAATTGTTTTTGTTTTGACGTGAGAGGAATGATTAGAACCAAATCATCACCCATAACATTCAAAATCAAAGCTGGGCGAAGAAAAGATTCGCCCTTACCATCAATTTCACTCCCAACATTTACACCAACAAAAATCCAACAAACATCGCCCGCACGAATTCGTACTGAACGGTTTTCATAATTTATCTGCTGCTTAATTAAATTCCACTGCTCAAAATTTTTTTGATACATACCCCTCCTTAAAAGTATGCACCTCCCCCGTGATGGAGGAGGCTCGGGCGCCTAACGGCGAAATGTATTTACACTATTCCACGGAACAAAAATTTTGTCAAGCCGTGGTTATCCACTTTTTTGTGGAAAACTGATGAGCGCTAATTTTTCGTCGCGCGAAAGTTGTTTGAGTTTATATTCCGCGCGTGATGCAGTCGAGCGCGTGCGAAATTTTTTGCTGTACACGAGTTCGACCGGCCGCCGCGCGTGCGTGTACTTTGCACCGCGCGCCGATGTGCTATGTTCTTCGACGCGCCGCACAAGGTCGGTCGTGATGCCGGCATACAGCGTGTCATCGGCGCAGCGGAGAAGGTAGAGGTGGTACATGAGGCATAGTATACGCCACTTTAACTTTATCTATGAAACCCGTAAAAATCCATGACGTGTCTTTGCACTTCATACACTCTGCTATCTGCAACATGCTCAAGTCGATACAACATGCGATTTTGTGAAACTACTTTTATTTGGTGGAGACATAGTGAACAAAATTTTTTCTTCAATGCAAATGGTATATATCCGGGAATATTTTTTTGCTTCGAAGTTAGAGGAACGACAAGCGCGAGATCCGCACCAATCACATGAAGTATCAAAGCCGGTCGTAAAAATAAATCCCCCTTACCGTCGATTTCACTTGCAACATTTACGCCAAAAATAATCCACCGAACATCGCCTGACCGAATAGTGATTCGAACTTTTTTAACGTTTATTTGTTTTTTGACTTTACTCCATTGGTCAAAATCTTTTTGATACATACCCCCCTTAAAAATAAACTCTCCTCCCTTGTGAGGAGGAGAGGACGCCTAGCGGCGATGCGTGAATAAAATATATAACGTGTTGTTATTTTTGTCAAGTGCCACGCAACACCCGCGCGATTTCCGCGAGCTCGTTGTCATCCGCGCGCGGGCCATCGTGCGACGAAAGATAGCCTTCGTAGGTTTCAAACATTTTGGTCACAGACGAATTAACCGGTTGCCAATCGGGTGCCGCGGTGTCGTGGAGCGGAAATAATTTTGCGTGTAAATGGTTGACCCCGAAACCTTCGAAGATGAGGCCGGTGCGACCGACATTCGGGAGGCGCGTGTCGATCAGCGCCGCGACTCTCGCCGCCGCATCCATCAGGTCGTGCATGATTTTTGGCGCGACGGCAAAAACATAACTCGCCGCATGCTGTTTCGGAATCACCACGGTCGTGCCGCGCGTGTTCGGAAAAATCGACAAAAACGCGAGATGATTTTCATCCTCCCAAATTTTGTGTGACGGCGCTTCGCCGGAAACGATGGAGCAAAAAATGCAGGGCATAGGTGTAAGTTGTTGTATTATTGTTCTAAACCCAATTATACAACAAATAGCTTAATATCCATTGGCGTACACACAACAGCTACTTATCCAAGCCACCCCGCTTTTTTATACAGCGCAATCGCCTTAGCAATGTGCGCATCGATTTCGGCGAGCATGGCGGGTGTGAGGTTTGCGTCGGTGATGTAAAAACATGATTTCCCTTTGAGCGCTTTTTTGAGCTGCGGGCTCAAATCGCCCATCTGACCCGGATGCGTGTACATCGCCAGACTATAGAACCCCAGCTGATTTTTTTGCTGAATAATTCCAACGACAAACGTTTGTCGCGCCGGCCGCTTCTCGATCACCACCGCGGCTTTGCTATAAATATGCAGCTGCGGTTTGTCCGTTTGCTTTGAACCCGGCACCGTAGTGACGAGGGTCAGGAGCGGATTTTTGGCGTGTTTTTTGAGGAGGGCGGAGAGTTTGGGGAAGGGGGGCATATGAAAAACATTATAACATCAGACACCTTATCGCCTGACAAATCGTTTAATATCATCAGGACCAAAAATTCTTTGGCTATCAGTTGCATACATCAAAGCTTTTGTCGGCACAGTGGTGTCTGGTGCAATAATATGAAATCCAACGTATTCTACACGTTTCCAAAATCTGCTTTTTACCAATTCACAAACGGGTACCAAATCTGAATCTGAACTTATTAAAATTGCAACATCGTAGAGGTTATCGAGTGCGCCCAACATCATATCAAGACCGATTTTCATATCAATTGTTTTTTCACGCTCTCTTGAAAAACAAATTTTGGCCACACCTAACTCTTTCAATCGAACATGATTATCCACCCGATCATCGATGACTATATGTTCCTTGCGAGTTCTCAATTTTGCCGTAATGACTGACCAACAATCGAGACTCATGAGTGACCGAATAGTTTTCTGATGATCTTTTGCGGAGTCTGACATCTCATGAAATGAAACTCCTGCGATGACGCCAGAATAATGTCGAAACTGATTTTCAGAAGGTGCATAGCTTGAAACCAAAAATTGCGCAAATGCATTGAAATCAAAATTTGACTCCTGAATACCTAAATTTTTTAAAACGCGATGATAGAAATTGCTCCCATCAACAAAAACACATGCCCTCCTCATAGTGTTTAGAATATAATATGGAAAACCTGCCCAGGCCAGTGACGGCGGAGCAGGCGACGATGAAGTAACTATAGATCGAGAAAGTTTTGGTGTCAAGGCATGAATTATCCACTGAATTGTGGATAATTAGACCTCCCGTCATTTATATAACTTAAGTTATTAGCCACCCATACAACGCCTTCGTCGCCCGCACATCGTCCTCGTTATAGTCTACAATATCTTTTAAAATCCCCGAGTCGCGTTTCTCGAGCCATTCTTCGTACCAAAAAATACTTTGCGCGCCACCTGCTTTTTCGTGACGCCATTTGAAATTCAAGAAACGAGATTTTGCGATATCTTTGATCGAATAAAAATATAATGGCAACACAACAGACGCGCTCATCACCTTCATCAGGTCAACATACGTCGTCACAAATTCCTCGAACGCCGCGGACGTGCCGTATTTCGCAGCAAGCGCGCCGGTGTGTGAACGTTCGTAATCTGCGTAGTGAAACGTGTCATACTTCCCCGTCGGCAGCGCCTCGATCCACTGCAAAAACGCGGCCCACATCGCCCCTTCATCCTCCGGCGTCTCTGCAACAAAATAAATAAAATAATCGCTCGACTCCGCGTCGAACCGAACGTGACCCGTGTGTGCGTAGGCGTGCGCTGCGTCGCCGCACACCCACAACCCGAACAAGTAATCGACGCCGAGCAGTGGATCGCCTTCAATATCAAAATAGAGTTGGAGCGGCGCGTGTGGCAGCGATGGGCGCGCAAGCCATTTCAATTCTCCATCGAGAAGCGACTGCGCCTGCACTTTCACGCGCGCAAGAATTTTCTGACTCGCGAATGGAATTTTTGGCAGACGTACGATGTCCATCTGCGCCGCATCATGAATCGATACAATCCCCTCTGCACGCAGCGCCGCACACGCGCGATTGTCGAGCTTATACAGCAGCGCGATATCCTGCGCTTCCTCTGCATCGTGCACGCACTCAGGGTACCACGGACTTTGTTTGCAACTGCCTGCGAGTTTGAGCGGCGGCTTTTCGCCTGACATCACTGCAAGAATGCTGCTCATTTGTTTCTGCGTTTCCGCGCGATCTTTTGGCGCGATGGTGAATGGAATGCGTTCGTGCGCGCGATTGATGATCGCCGTCTCCTCGGGAAACACGCCCTGCATCTGTTCAAGAATAGTTGCGTAGAGCGTCAGTTGTAGCTTATGTTTCTTATCGAGCTTGCTCGACGATTTAATATCAATGGGCGCGTAATAGTAGGCGCCGAATTTCGACGTGCCTGGTCGCTTTTCGAGCAGGTCAGGGCGGCCATGGTACAAAATGTTGTTTTCTTCGTACTGAATTTCACCCTGATAAATCAGATCCGTGCCGCTTTGCATAAGCGCGAGCGTTGCCGCGAACGCATCGGTTGAATTTTTTAATGTCACTGAAACAAAATTCAATCCTTTGATATATTCTTCTTCATGCAATACACCCTGATCGATCAACTTTTGCGCGAGTGCTGGGACTTCGATTTTATTTGCGGGGTTACCGAAAAAATCGTGCCAGATCCAGTGCGGGCAGGTGGAGAATTTGTAGAAGAGGGAGGGGGTGAAGGAAGCAGACATGTGTTTCATTACAGATTTAATCTGAAAACTTTCCACCAGAAATATCGAAGAACCTTTCAAAGAAACTTGTGAGCTTACTAATTACACTTTCACGCTTTTGAGTTCGTTCGCCGGTCGGAGAAAAACGAGTTACTGGCGGTAAAACTTTGGTTATTGCTGTACCAGTCGTTGCCACACTTCCATCACGAAAAGAATTTCGTACAAACGCAAATGTTGCATCGTGATCCAAACCTTCATTATCAATAATTTTTTCCAGCTCCTCAATCTTTTTTTTGTCCACGAATTTCTGCCAATCCTCCTCAACGACTGAATGGATATCAAGTGATGTAATGAATTGATTGATAAGATCCTTTTTATTTCGTAGCTCTACACTTGAATCAATCGCTTTATTGATATCAGCCAAAATCTCACGATCCTGATTATGATCTTCGTGGTATCTCTTAATAAGAGCTAATACAAAATCAATATTTATTTCTACTTGCTTGATAAGCTCCATCTCAAAAACAAGATCATCATTAATATTTTCCTGTTCAATCTCAGCACCTTTACGGAATTCATTGTAAAGATCGATGTACATACTGTGATAATCCTGCACATCGCGCTCACTTAAAATCTCGTTGCCAATAAATTCGTCGAAGGTAGTCAGAATGTTGCGCACTCGCAAAATTCCACCATAGAGCTTGATAAAATCTTTTTGGTTTTGCTCGCCCAAAATTTGCTCACCAATCGGAAATTTTTCCGTGAGCTCTGCCACCAAACTTGCGTATCCACGCACTTCCTTATCGCCATCTTTGAAGCCGTTGTAATACTCATCGTATGACTTAAGAAGTACCACGCCACCCGCTTCTTTATTTCCAAAAAGAGCAATAGATTCGTTTGTTGCCTTCTCTAAATTACGGAAACAGACAATGTTACCAAAAGCCTTTACACTATTTAATATTCGATTGGTGCGGGAAAATGCCTGCAAGAGTCCATGTAGTCTCAAGTTTTTGTCCACCCAAAGCGTGTTCAGCGTTGTAGCATCAAAGCCGGTCAAAAACATATTGACCACGATCAGCACATCAATCTCACGATTTTTCATTTTTAAGCTCACGTCTTTGTAATAATTCTGAAACTTCTCAGACGAGGTATCGTAGGATGTTCCAAACATCGCATTGTAATCAGTAATTGCGCTATCAAGAAAATCTCTTGAGCTCACATCAAGTCCGTTCGTATCCTCTGAATTTTCGTCGATCATTCCATCCGCATCCTCATCGTTAACTCCAAAGCTATATATCGTTGCCACTTTGAGCTGCTTATCGCTTGGCACACCATCAAGTTGTTTTTTGAATTCAGCGTAATACTTTTTTGCCACATCAATAGACGAAACGGCAAAAATAGAATTGAACCCGGCTAACCGGCGATCGTTCAATTTATAAAAACTATTCCGCTTGGTCTTTTGGTCAAAATGCTCGCGAATGTAACCAACGATATTTGCCAGGCGTTCCGGCGAAGCCAGCACTGCTTCACGATCAATATCTCTTACCTGTGCATCTTCAATATTCTCTGCTTCTCTAACCGTAGAGACATAATCCACTTTAAACGGCAAAACATTTTTATCAGCGATAGCATTAACAATCGTGTAGGTATGCAACTTTTCACCAAAAGCCTGCTCGGTCGTTTTCAATTCTGGTCGTCCACCAGCAGACGCATTCTTGGCAAAAATCGGAGTACCAGTAAAACCAAACAAATTGTAATTCTTGAATGTTTTGGTAATAGCAGCGTGCATATCCCCAAACTGAGAACGATGACATTCATCAAAGATAAGCACTACATGACCATCAAAAATAGCGTGTCCGGCATTGCGTCCGATAAAACGATCGAGCTTCTGAATAGTGGTAATAATGATGTGTGAATTCGAATCTCCTAGCTGACGCGTCAAAACTGCTGTACTTGTATTACTATTTGCTGCACCTTTTTCAAACTTATCGTATTCTCGCATTGTTTGATAATCCAAATCCTTGCGGTCAACCACAAAAATAACCTTATCTACGTAAGATAATTTACTTACAAGTTGTGCGGTTTTGAAACTGGTCAAAGTTTTTCCTGATCCGGTCGTATGCCAAATGTAACCGCCAGCCTCGACCGTGCCGAGTTTCTTGTAATTAGTACTTACTTCAATACGACTAAGTATTCTCTCGGTTGCGACAATCTGATATGGTCGCATTACTAAAAGCTGTCTATCGGTTGTGAATACACAATACTTGGTCAAGATATTGAGGAGTGCGTGCTTGGCAAAAAATGTTTTCCCAAAATCCATCAGATCCGTAATCGGTCGATTGGTAGCATCTGCCCACCAGCTGGTAAATTCAAAACTATTACTCGAACGTTTGCCTTTTTTCACCGCACCTTCACCGGCTTCCTTAATGTGCTCTGAACGGACAGTGTTACTATAGTACTTAGTATGTGTACCGTTGGAAATAATAAATAACTGCACATATTCAAAAAGTCCCGACGCAGCCCAAAAACTTTCTCGGCTGTAACGATTGATCTGATTGAACGCCTCGGCAATAGCCACTCCACGTCGTTTGAGCTCAATATGCACCAAAGGCAAGCCGTTCACAAGCACCGTCACATCATAGCGATTGGCACGCTGACCGTCTTCGGTCGCGTATTGATTGATCACCTGCAAACTATTGTCGTGAATGTTATCCTTTTTTATGAGGTACACATTCTTGGTCGTGCCATCTTCGCGCGTCAGGTTTTTGATGTGGTCTTCTTGAATGGTGGAGGTCTTTTCGGCAATGCTTTGATTTGGGTTGGCAAGCTCACTGACAAAAAAATGTTCCCATTCGCTATCGGTAAAAGTAAAATCATTGAGTTTCCCCAGTTGCTTACGCAGGTTGAGTATTAAATCAGCTTCAGAGGTGATGGGTAGATATTCGTACGCTTGTGTTTCAAGTTGTTTGATAAAAGCTCGCTCCAAATCTGCCTCACTTTGATAATGAGCAACGCGCACACCTTCCGCTACATACTCACCCACGACAGTGCTCTGTGGATTCTCCGCAACCAGATTGTATTTATTATTTGGCATATTCTTTGAAAGTTAAAAGCTTCCCTTGGTAATATTCGTATTGTTGCCTGCGAGCCGAGAGTTCTGCCGGCAAACCAATTGAAATGTCATTCAAAAGTAAATTAAATGCATCTAGTTTGGTAACTATATAATCCTGCATTTCAAGTGATGGAACTGGAATTTTAAATTTTGTGAATTCTTCTTTTGTAATTGTTTTTATCGTACTTCCACGCGCATTTTCTTTTTCGACACTAAATTTACTTTCTAATTGATATGCAAAATATTTTTTATTAATTTTGTTTTTAAAACTTTCAAAAATTGCAAGTGTACGATCAACATAACTATCATATTGAGTAACGGCAACTCGTCCAATACTGCCTTGTAAGGTTACAATAACTGTTCCGGAAGGTACAAATACACTCTTAGACTGGGCTAACTTAGAAAGTTTCTGTTTAGTATTTTCAACAAGTCGCATATTTTCTCCAACGTCAGCCACTTGAACAAATGGCATAGCGCCTTCACCTCCATACCATTTAGTTTCACCATAGGGTTGCGGGAAAGAACCTCGACGGTACTCCGCAACTTCTCCCAATGTTTTCCACTGCACGCTATCACCATTAATACTTAAAAGCTTTTTTCGATAATGCTTATATTGCGATTCTCTTGCCTCCAGCTCTGCCTCCAGCTCTGCCTCCAGCTCTGTAAAACTATTAAGAATTTTGACAATCTCTTCTTGGATTTCAAGGGGTGGAAGAGGGATTTTAAATTTTGAATATTGAGAAATCCAATGACGTGCATGATCTGAAGGAACATAATGTATACATCTCATCGCAAAATAGATAAATTTAAAGCTTACATCAACATCCTTTTTATTCCGTAACATTTTCATCGCGGAAGATTTAACTTTAAATTGAAAATCTACCCAGTGGAACGAAGTCGTAAAATCGTCAAAAATAATTACCGGATATTCTTGGCTCGCTTTATATATACCGTCTACTTCATCTGTATAACCAAGAATAAAACTTTTCCCAGCCGTCAATACTGGCGTTGCTAGATTATCATTATATTCAGTTGATCTAACGATGAAATTGCCCGGCTGTTCGTAATCCAAAAGTTCACCTAACTCCTTAAACTCCACTCCATTCGGGCAGAGTTTGCTGATCAATTTTTCAATTTTTGATTGATTGTTTGTCATGTTATGTACTTGTTAAATTGCAAACTTTATCATGCAAACTCTTTAATTCATCTATGCCCATATCTAAAATCGGCTCGTACATAAAAGAATTCAAATGTATGTTTTCAGGGGTCATTATGATGACGCTCTCAAGAATTTTCAGTGTCTCTTTATGAGTATCGTTGTCTTTAAAATCCTGTTTATATCTCCCAAATAATACCCCTGTTTGCGAGCCGTGTATTGGATTTTGGTTTGTGACCTGAGACCACATATATTCTTCCGCTTTCAATCTGATTCCGATGGCAAGAATAATTTTATCTTCCAAAACAATTGAATCATAATTTTCAGCTCCCTTTATTGCCGTGATCTGTTCCTCGATAATATCTACAATTTTTTTATTTGTGTCTGTGAATGTAAATGTAATACCCGATAAAACAGATGAAAATGGGTCTCGTAAATCAGCAATTCTAATATCTGCGGTTTCCTTAATAATTCCGTCCAAAAGCTTTCTATGAAGAGCATGCGTCAAAAGCTTATAATGGGCATTGCTTTGTCCATCTTTAAATTCAATTAAATTACGTACGAAAGGAACGCATGCAATTAAATGTTTTTCGTTATTATTAACTCCCGCTTTCCAGTTGGTAAATGGGTCGGTAACATTTCTACTGCCAGCATTAATTAACTTAATCTCATCTTTTAGTCTCTCGGCAACAAACGAATATTCCCATTTTTTATCTTGTAAAATCCTTGATTGAAGAGTTCTAAAAAAATCAAAATTGTGAGTTAAAATTATTGAGCAAAAATTATCTTCTTTGGACAAATCATTTAAATACTCAACAATGGCATATTTATTTTTATAATCAAAAGAGTCTGCTATGTCATCAATGATAAACAACGTTTTTTTATTTTGTAATTGCCGAGATTTAATCTCAAAAATAACGTTTAAAATATATAAAGCCCGTCTTTCTCCTTGGCTCAATACATTTTCTATTAAATTATTCCTTTCAATATCTTTTCCTTGAAATTTAAAATCAATTGCTGGTGTTTTTTCATTTAATATCGCATCCGCCTTATTTTGAATTTCGAGAGTAAATGGGTTATTAACAAATCTGTTCTCGAATTCCTTAATAGTGCTTTCCCATTGCGATTGACTGTCCTTTGCTTTTTGTATAATTTTTTCTAAATCAAACTTTTTTTGATTATATAATTCAACTAATGATTTTATACCAGTTTCAATTTGTTTTAAGAAACTAAACCATACCTCTTTTCTAAATACATCGTAATCATTTAATCTCAATAAAATCGAATTGTCTCTTTCTATAACCTTTTTAAAGGATTGCAATTCTTTATTAGCGTCGAGTAAATTATCAATTTTCTCAAAGACATCTTTCAGGCCCTTATCATTAAAAACTTTTGCAATCTCCTCATCTATTATATCTGCTAATTTATTTTTAGCAGATATGTCTCCGTGAGATTTTAATACTAGCTTATGCCCAGCAATAAAATATTCATCTCCCTCAAGGGACTTGCCAAGAATTTTTGCTTCTGTTGTGCCAAAAACATGGTCAGCATTTTTTGCAAAAAAGGTAGATTTGCTAATCAGATCATTGTATTTTTCAATGTATTCTTTCAACAATGTAAAATTGTCTGCAAGAAATTTTTTAACCTTATTGGCTTTGTCAAAAACATCATTATATTTAAATTCAAATGAATCTTTTGAGGTTTCAATGTCGTTTAAAATAGCCTCGAAAATTTCAAAAATATTTTTCTTATCAAGATTAGAAAATGCTTCTATAATTTCAGATTCGTAGTTGCTACTACCTGATATTTTTTTTAATCCAGAAAGAGAAGATTTTTTAAGAGATTCAATTTCGTTAAATATTGTCAAATATTCCTTTCTTGTTTCATCGTCTGCTAAAAGGGTAAGGACTTTATCTTCAGAATCAAATGCTTTTTTATTATAGGGCTCTATGACACATATATCTTCCCGTTGGATTTGATTATTGGAGTCATCAATAAAAAAATTATAAACCGGAACCAATGTGTCATCTGTCTGATCACATGGTTTTTCGCCCTTTGCAATATTTTTAAGAGTTTTTGCAAACGAAGTTTTCATTACTCCATTTGGGGCATAAATTACAAAGGTTTTGCAATTTGAAAAATCAAACTCATGATTAAGTTTTTTTATTCCATAACAATGCTGTAATTCGATCCTCAACTTATTCATAAATTTTATTTATTACCTTCAATATCTGCCACAATCTCATCAATCGCTGTGCGGAGTTCGTTTTGCCTTGTGACAATCTTAGCGATTTTTGTGTTGAGCGTGGTTATGTCTACCACCTCGCGCATATCTTCTGCCACGACATAACTTGAAACGGCAATATTGTAGTCGTTCTCAGCAATGGTTTTATTATCAACGAGCTTGGCAAAATACTTCGCGTCTTGGCGGGTAGTAAAAGCGTCTAAAATCTTTTTCCGATTTACTTCGCTCAATTTGTTTTTGTTACCACCACGGACAAACTCGGCAGAAGCATCTATGAAAAGCGCTTTGTTATCTTTTTTGCTCTTTTTGAGCACGATGATACAGGTAGCGATAGTTGTGCCAAAAAAGAGGTCAGGAGGAAGTTGAATTACCGCATCAACATAATTGTTGTCTACCAAATACTTTCTTATTTTACCCTCTGCGCCACCACGATAGAGAACGCCGGGAAACTCAACGATCGCCGCAGTGCCACTTGTCGAGAGCCAAGCAAGCATGTGCATAGTAAACGCAAGATCGGCCTTACTCTTTGGTGCCAATACTCCAGCCGGGGAAAAACGGGGGTCATTAATGAGAAGCGGGTTTGCATCACCTTCCCAATGTATAGAATACGGTGGGTTGGAGACAATAGCGTCAAACGGCTCGTCGTCCCAGTGTTTCGGATCTATAAGCGTATCACCGTGAGCAATATCAAAATTATTGTAATTGATGTCGTGCAAGAACATGTTAATACGGCAGAGATTGTAGGTTGTAAGATTAATTTCTTGCCCATAGAAACCTTGCCGAACATTTTCTTTACCAAGGACTTTAGCGAACTTGAGGAGTAGGGAACCAGAACCGCAGGCTGGATCGTAAACCTTATTCACCTCTGTTTTCCCAACCGTAGTGATTTCCGCCAAAAGTTCGCTAACTTCTTGGGGAGTATAGAACTCACCCCCGGACTTACCGGCGTTTGAGGCGTACATGGTCATCAAAAATTCGTAGGCGTCACCAAAGGCGTCAATAGTGTTGTCGGAGTAATTACCCAGACGAAGGTCACCGATAGATTCAAAAAGTTTTGCAAGTTTCTGATTTCGTTTTTCAACCGTGCCACCCAATTTATTAGAATTCACATCAAGATCATCAAACAAGCCTCTGATATCATCTTCGCTGTTTGCACCCTTTGCCGAATTCTCAATGTTACGAAAAACAGTTGTGAGAGTTTCATTAAGGTTGGCATCATTGCGGGCATTCTTGCGAACATTTACAAAAAGTTCACTTGGTAAAATATAAAATCCTTTTTCTTTTACGGTATCAGCTCGCCCAAATTCTGCCTCCTTGTCTGACAAGTTCGCATAGTCAAAATCCTTTTTACCCGCGCGGCGTTCATCGGAATTAATGTAGTTGGTAAGATTTTCGCTGATAAAACGATAAAAAAGCACCCCTAACACATATTGCTTGAAATCCCAACCATCAACACTCCCGCGTAAATCATTTGCAATCTGCCAAATAGCCCGGTGCAATTCTGAACGCTCCTGCTCTTTGGTCGTATTCAAATTTGAATCCTTGTTACTCATATAATTATCAAACTGCTTTTTATTTTCTTAAATTTTCATCCAGCGTTATACCTTTCTCATTTTTCCATGCTGTCCAACCATTTATAGAGCGGCCCGCAATTGTTGCTGCGGCAGCACTAGGGCTTTTGAAAATTACATCTTCCATAAATTCATAAGATTCGTAATGATTTACAGCTGGCTCTAGTTTACCAGATACCAAAAACCCTTCTCGTGCAAGCTTCGCCCAACCATCAAATGATGACGTTTCACGAGCGCGTGCAAAGGAACCTTTTAAAACTAACAAGCTACCATCCTCCAAAATTCGCGCACGTGCATCAAAAAATTCACCCTTTAAATAATACAACTCTCTATCCGCAAACGACTCTGCAGCTTTCTCAAAAATTTCATAGCCAAATGTGCGCAAAATAAGACGCGCATTTTCAAAAAAATGTTCAACCTTAATTTTATCAAATTCTGAAAGCGAATTTTCCTGTGGCTGTACTTTATTTTCAACAGAATAACGTGCAGACTCTTTTGCAAAAGTTGTCGCTTTAAATTCAAGATATTTTACATCGGCACGATTAAGCTCGCCGGTAAAAATCAGCACTGTCTCCCAAAAATCTTTATTTATGTCGTGATTTATAATGCGTGAATAAAAACTCTCTGACTCACCAATATATACCCGAGGAGCCTCCTCACGAGGACCAAATAAAAAATATAACCCTGGTTTATCAATTTCAATACGATCCTTAAGCTGTTTTAAATTAGTACGTGGAACTATAAAACACTTCCCTGCCCACCCGCTCAGACTGATAACCTTAAGCCCGTTTGGGTCACCGCTCGGAAGAAGCAATTGTAAGGCGTGACTACTCATAAATATAGTGGGATCTTACTACAATTCACAAAGAATGTCACATCAACCCAATAACTTCAGCAGCTCCTCATTAGCCCCCTTCGCCACCCTCCCCATCATCGGCCTCTTAACCTCCCACATCCACTTCCTCCGCCCCTCCTCCATCGTCCCACTATCCCGCAAATTATCCGCCAGATCCGCCACCTTAATCGCCCACGCGTCACTGTCGCCTGCCTGCACCAGCCGCGCCATCATAACAATCCATCGCGCATCATTCCCCTCAATCGACGCGTCATGCGTGCACAAATCAACGAGCTCCACGACGCGCTCACCAAATCCTGCCGCGCGCAGCTCACCCAGCGACACACCGCCATCCTCGACAATGTCGTGCAGCAGCCCCGCAAGACACACCTCGGGACCATATCCATGCTCCACGAGCAAATCGCGCACATGAAACGGCGCGTACGCACGAGCTCCTCGGCCTGCGTGAATACGTGCGCCTCTGTTTTCTGTTCCATATGTTTCCAAAATAAAAGTGGCTGAGAGATTAAATCCACCGTGAGCGCGCAATCAGCCGATCGCGCTCCGTGAATGAAATCTCCCAACCACTTCTGGTTAGTCCGCCACGACATACGGTTCCCAGCAGATTTCCCTGGTTACCTTCGCGCGCCAGATAGCGCGAGACGTGTACGGGCCCGAACCTCGGGCTACGGTAAATTCGATCAATGATCCGTATCTACAAAAATCGCAACATACTTTTTGTAGATGTATGATTGACCATATTTTTTATCCTTATCTTTCGGAGAAAGGATTCCTAACGCAATAAATCGATCAATCACCGTTTGCGCCCCCGCACGAGTGAAGCCTGTCCATTTCTGGATTAAAGCATTATTAACAATTGGCTGACCGTACAGCTTCGGCAAAACCATGATCGCACTTTCCGAAGCTCGCTTGCCGAGTGATTGAACTTTTTCCATATCCTTTTCGCGCAAAACACTAATCTTATCAACGATGGCAATAGCTTCATTAGCAATTTCAATCACACCATCCAAAAAAAATTCAACCCATTCAGCAATCTTGGCATCATCACTGTGATATCCAGACAATTTTTCGTAATACAATTTTTGATGTTTTTTAAAATAAGACGACAAAAATAAAACAGGTTTTTCCAAGAAACCTTCTTTCCACAAATAAAACGTGATCAACATGCGTCCTGTTCTTCCGTTTCCATCTAAAAATGGGTGAATCGTTTCAAACTGAGCATGGATGAGCCCCGCCTTAATGACCGTTGGAGTTGTGTCATCAGCATGCATGAATAATTCAAGATCATTGAGAGATGTATGCATCTCGCTAACGGGCGGCGGAACAAATCGCGCGTTGCCCGGACGCGTGCCGCCGATCCAATTTTGTGATTTTCTGAATTCTCCGGGATCAGAAAAATGCGTAGCTCGCGCCGTATGCATTAATTTTTGATGGAGTTCCCGCACAAAGCGGAGTGCCATCGGAAAATTATCCGACGTCACTCGCTTGATGCCGTAATTGAGTGCCGTAATGTAATGCAAAATATCATCTACATCTTCTGGAATATGCTCACTGACTTGCACTTCGGCTTCAATTGCATCAATCATCGTTGCCATCGTTCCTTCGATCTGACTGGAGGACGTCGCATCTTTTCTTAAATACATGAGCAAAAAAAAGTCAGCGTCCGGAAGAAGCTTGGTAATACCGTCGAGCTTACCAAGTAGGCGCGTCGCTTCATTATTCTTTTTCAAAATTTTTGGATCAAAGTCAAAACCTTCCTTTGGGGGAAAATGATGAGGAACAAAGGCCTTAAAACCTTCTTTTTGCTCTATATTTCTGCCAATCTGAAGTGATTTTATACGGTTTGTTTCCATATTTTTTACGATGTATACAAACTATAGCAGTTTGTATCTATTCAGTCAATCAATCTATACAAAGTCACAGCTCCCCGCCAAAGGCCTTTTTGAGAACAGATTTTTTAGTTCTTCCGTGTTGGCTAGCTTTTATTTATATGTTGCTTCAAGCTTTTTTGTTTACACCATTGACATTCCCCCAAACACACGGGCATACTGCAGGACAGTCACCTCAAACACGGAGTCAAACACCATGGCCCACAATTACAACCCAAATCGCCACGCCGACGCGTCCACCGAGGGCATTGGCTACAGCGAGCCGACATTTCGCGACGCGTACGGCACGTATCTCTGCCCCGCGTGCGGCGAACCTGATCCAGACCAAGAACATGAGGGTGTCGGAACCGAACTCGGGTGTGGCTTCGATTGCGCGAATCGGCCATTCTGGTACGCAGGTCGCGCTGACATCACCGTCGAACCCGCCAACAGCATGCACGATTGACAGAAAAAATTCCGCGTGCTATAAAAAAGTCTCAATAACTTCGGAGGCAGCTCGTGTCACTTTTTACCATCCCATCCGCCATCATTCGCATCAACATCGGCGGAACGATCATCGGTGTCGGCGCGGCGATCACCGTCGCAACGGCCCCGATGCTCGGCATCTCAATTCCGCTCAGCGTCATCTCGGCGCTCAAGCGGGAAAAAAACCACGCGATTCATAAAGAAACTGAGAGTACTACAAACATCGTAGACAGCGCACTCGCGCTCGGCGATCTCGTCAGCGACGCAATCGTCAACGCAGCCGCGCCGCTCCACTACGGAATCACAACGATACGACTCGGCGTAAACGTGATCCGCGGCGGCTAAAAAGGCCCAACTGCTCAACCCGCGGCCACCGTGTGTGCAATCAAACGCACATGCAGTGGCCGCTTTTTATTATCCGAATTTGCTCTACGAAAAAATCCGTGTTAAAATCCGCCCCAGCTGCAAACTATCGTGGTTTGCACATAATGGTTCTTTGGAGAAAAATCATGCCGAATCAGCAACGAAACTTCATGAAATTGTGGCACGCACGCGAGGCAACGGGCCTCATCACCTGCCTTGGACTCGATCCGGATCGGGCAAAAATGCCACTCAGATACGATGATCACGTGAACGAATCGAGCCTCAATTTCGCGTACACGAATTTCCTTGAGGCAATAATCACCGCAACGCACGATCAGGTCGGTTCGTACAAACTCAACTGGGCGTTTTATCTGTCGCGGCTCCATATCCTCAAAAACACCGTCGCCTACATCAAAGAAGTTGCCCCCGATGTACCGATTATCGTTGACTGCAAGGTTGCAGACATCGGCAACACGAACGCACAATACGCCGATTTCTTGTTCGACGAGCTCGGCGCAGACGCGATCACGGTCCACGCGTGGCACGGGCACGAGGCGATGGAACCATTTCTCAAACGCGCGAACAAAGGCATTTTCGTTGTCTGCCGCACAAGTAACGCAGGCGGCGAAGAATTTCAATGCCTCAGTGATGGCGATTTCCCGACATGGTGGCAAGCAGTTGCATCAACGGTTCGCAGAAAATGGAATTACAACGGCAACTGTGGACTGGTGATCGGTGGCAATTGCACCGCACAAAATCTTCGGCTTGCGCGCAGCCAAGCTGCTTACATGCCGATCCTCATGCCCGGCTTTGGATCGCAGGGTGCCGTTGCAGAACCAGCGCTTCACGAAGGCTGGACCGAGCGGCGCACCGGCGTGTTGCCGGTCAACGCCAGCGGCATCATCCACGCATCGCGTGAGAACGACTACGCCACGGCGGCACGGTCACGGCTCATGCAGTTCAACAAAGAAATCGATCGCATCCGCGGTCTGTAAAAAGGGGTTCTCATGAAGAATATCGAGATACAGGTGCTCGAGATGCTCAGCCGCCTCGGCGCCGTCGTCACGAACAGCCACTTTGTTTATACGAGCGGCAAACACGGCGCCGAGTACATTGACAAAACCGCAATCACGCAGCACCCGAACGATTTCACACAATTGTGTTGGTGGATCGCATCCAACGCATTAAAAGATGACCCCGACATCGTTCTTGGAGCGGCGGTCGTTGGCGCGATGATGTCTCCAATCGTCGCGCAAGAAATCTCGATGCATGCCCGCAAAAAAAACAAGCCGCTTTCGCTGTTTGCCGACAACGACGTAAGTTTCCGCATGGAAAACGATCGTGTCGTCCGCGTCGAGCAAATCATGCTCAAACGCGGCTTTGACAAGCTCGTTGCCGGAAAAAGGGTGGTGATCGTCGAAGACATCGTAAACACGGGAAAAACCGTGCTGCGTCTCATCGATCTCGTGAAGGAAAACGGCGGCACCGTGGTAAGCGTGCATGCGATTTGCAACCGCGGGCCATTGACGCACGACGATTTCGCGAAACAGGACATCCGCTTCAGTCCACTCGTCACAACGCCGCTCACCGCATACGACGCGGCGAGTTGCCCCCTGTGCGCGGCAGGCGTTCCCATCAACATTGAACTCGGTCACGGTCGGCAATTCGTTGCCCGCATGATCTAATCAAACCAAAATCCCCCACCCGATCTCGCGCGCAACTTCTCGCGGATCGGCTCTGGGGTTTTTTATTTTTGTTTTTCAAATAGTTTCGTCGCCTCGATACACATAAAAAGCGGGATCTCCGCGCGCGATTTATTTTCCGCCGCCGAACGCGCGCCCTTGGTTGATACGCGATCCGAAACCCACTCTTCGAGCGCCGTCACCGCACAGCCAACACGCGCAAGATGCTTAACATATAATTGCAGCGGTCGATGAAACGAAAAAGTCACGTTCGTTGGATCCGCGCCCGGGTGCATCTGCATCGCCTGTTTTTTCTCGGTCAAATATTCATCAACGCGACGAAATTGCGTGCGCGTTTTTTCATCCCACCCCCACGCAGATTTTCCCGGATTGCGAAACACCGGATGATTCAAAACCAAAAACATTTTTCCACCGTGCCTCAGCGCGCGCACCGCCGCACTCATAACCGGCGCAACGCGTTCGATATTTTGCAACGCCAAAATAATCGTAATCGTATCGATGGATTCGGCCGCAATAAATTCGCACTCATTTGCCGACGCTACGTGAAAATCAATCTCGGATGCCGAACTTTTTTGCGCAATCGCAATGAGTTCCGACGAAATATCCGACGCGACAACATGCGCACCCGCCGATGCAAACGCTCGGGCAAAAAATCCCTGACCGCACGCGATATCAAAAATCCGATCGCCCGACTTAATTTTCATCATCCGCAATAAATTGGGGAGCACCACCGTTTTTTGATATGAATCTTGATGCTCAACAACACCGTCATACCAATCAGCAACTCCACCCCATGACGTTGATTTATTTGATGACTGCATATTTTATTTTTTCGAAAAAATCGCACGGACTTTCGCGATCAACTGCGCGCGATCATTTTTGTGTCTGACCAAATGAAAAATCGCGGGCGAAATTGATATGAACACGATGCCGAGAATCACCGGCAATAAATATTCATCAATATTTGGAATGTACGAACCGGCAAAATATCCGATGATCGGCAGTCCCACGCCCCACACAAGCGCGCCGATAAAATTATAAAACAAAAATGTTCGATACGGCATATGACCAACACCCGCGACGACGGGCGCGAATGTCCGCACAACCGGAATGAAACGCGCGAGTGTGATTGCTTTGCCGCCATGTTTTTGATAAAACGCTTCCGCCCGTTGGACGTGTTGTTTGTCGAAAAAAATCGAATCTTCGCGAGTGAAAATACGCGGGCCAAGCCGTTTACCAAATGCATATCCAACGCTATCACCGACAAGTGCGCACACAAACGTAACGGCAACCAAAATTCCGATGTTGAGGTATCCTTGCGAGGCAAGAAACCCTGCGGTGAACAAAAGGCTGTCGCCCGGCAGAAAAAATCCGACAAGTATGCCCGATTCGGCGAATACGAATCCGCCAACGGTGATATAGCCGCCCGCTTTGATGAGTGTGATGATGTCGAGCATAAAAAGAAGTGTAGCGAATTATTCAATCTTACACAACTCCACGCACACGATCATCGATTTTTTGTTATACTAAAAACTATGCACTGGATTTTCATCGCGCTTTTGGCATCACTCTGTTGGAGCATCACGAATCACATCGAAAAATTTTTGTTATCGAAATATTTTGTCGGTGGTGGCGCCGGCGGTTACGTACTGTTCGCCGCGCTCGACTTCGCCATCTTCATTCCACTCATCATTTTTTTCAAACCCGCCACGCTGTTGCTCGATGCACACGCCGCAGGTGTTCTTCTCGCAAGCGGCGCGCTTTACACCATCGCGGTGCTGCTCTATCTCCACGCACTCGAGCGTGACGAAACCTCAAACGTCGTGCCGATCTGGCAAACGATCCCGGTGTTTACATTTCTCATCGGATTTTTTCTGCTCGGCGAAACATTGTCGCGCCAACAACTCATCGGCAGTATCATCATTGTCGCAGCCGCAATTTTTCTGTCGATTGATTTCGGCGCACGTCGAAAAAAAATAAAAATGTCCGTTCTCGGCCTCATGCTCGTCGCGTCGTTTCTTATCGCGTGCACATGGCTTTTTTTCAAAATTGGCGCCGTCGCAACCGCAGATTATTGGACCGCAACGCTCTGGCAATTTTTTGGCTCACTCGGATTCAGCATCCTCCTATTTGTGTGCGTGCCAAAATATCGTGAACAATTTTTCCAAATTTTCCGCGCAAACACCGCGCGATTTTTCCTTATCGACTTTGCAAGCTCGCTCATCGATAGCGCGGGGAATCGGTTAATGGCGTTCGCATTACTTTCCGTTCCCGTCGCACTCACGCAAGTTGTCAATGGTTTTCAACCCGTGTTCGTTTTGCTCATCGCCGTTGGTCTCACGTTGTTTTTCCCGAAACTCGGCACTGAAAAAATCGGCCGCGCACATCTCGCACAAAAAATTTTCGCCATCATCGCGATGCTGGGTGGGGCGGCGATCATTAGCTTGTAAGTCTCATAACCAGCCCCTTGCATAACACGCAAACATTCGCTATACTCCTGCCATATATGCGTATTGCCCGAAAGCGTTTCAAGCCAGAACCAATCAAAATCAAAGTCCGCTTCAATGATATGATCCGTGTGCCCGAAGTACGCGTGATCGATGAAAATGGCGAACACGTCGGCACGATGTCAACAGAAGCTGCCCAAAAACTCGCGCAAGAACGCGGTCTTGATTTGATTGAGATTAATCCCGAAGCAAATCCGCCGGTGGTGAAAATTTTGGAATACGGGCAATTTAAATACCAAAAAGATAAAGAAGAACGCCTTCAAAAAAAGAAACAGAAAGAAACCGAGGTTAAGGGCGTTCGGCTGTCGCTCCGCATCGGCGAGCACGACAAAACACTGCGCCTCAACCAAGCCAAAGGCTTTTTCGAGGATGGCAATAAAGTCAAAGTCGAAATTATTTTACGCGGCCGCGAGCGACAATTCGTTGAAAATGCGTTCAAAGTTGTCAAAGATTTTATCGAGAATCTCAATAAGCAATCACCGCTTCGTGTTGAACAAGCCCCAACCAAGCAGGAAAACAAGATTATCGCTCTGCTGACTAAGGCTTGACGCGGGTAGCCCGTTGCTGCTATACTCCGCACACTAATTTCTGACCTATGGGGAAGCTCAAAACAAAAAAATCGATCGCAAAGCGCTTCCGCGTGACACGCACGAACAAGGTAATCCACCGCGCAGCCGGACAGGACCACTTTAATGCGCGTGAAAGCGGCAACACAACGCGCGCCAAGCGCACGGACAAGTCACTGGCGAAATCGCACGTAAAGCTGATTGTGCGCTCGTTGTCTAACATTAAATAAGTATGCCACGCGTTAAACGAGGAACAGTTCGCGCCCAGAAGCGCGCAAAATTGCTCAAAAATACCAAAGGCTTCATGTGGGGCCGCAAAAACCGTGTCAAAGTTGCAAAAGAAGCAATTTTGCATTCGGGTGTTAATTCGATGCAGGATCGTCGCAAGAAAAAAGCGGTCGCCCGCGGCGGTTGGCACATTGTCATCAATGCGGCGGTTCGCGAATACGGAATGTCTTATTCAAAATTCACGGACGCCTTGAAGAAGTCCGGCATTGTTTTGAATCGTAAAGTTCTCGCAGAACTTGCGTCAAAGTATCCGAAAGTGTTTGAGGGAGTGGTTAAGAAGGTGTTGGCGAAGGCGTAAATTTAAAATAAACTGAGGAATTACTAACTAGCTCGCTTGGACTTAGTTACTTCGCAGCCATGCTGCTCGTAACTACCAGTCCGCGTTCGGGAGACAACCGAGCGTGAACGCTCGTTGTATCCCTCACTTTGGACTGGTAGTTCAGCTGGTTAGAACGTCCGCCTGTCACGCGGAAGGTCGAGGGTTCGAGTCCCTTCCAGTCCGCCATGAAAAAAGACACCCTGCTGGGTGCCTTTTTTCTTTTCCGGCGGACTGGAAGGGACAAGAAGAGCACCAAGAAACGCGCGGGGCGCATTCCGACTGCTCCGGCCGACGAGCACTTTGCGAGTCGGCGAGTCCCATCTGATGGCAGCAACATTCTTTTTGTGTGATACAAAAATGTTAAACATTTTGAGCGTAATTGTTAAACATTTTTGTAGCGATAAAAAAGCACCCAATCCTTTCCGTCCGCATCAAGTTCATGCCGACAAAAAAGTTGAGTGCCACCGCAACATCACACGCCTTCACAAAAGTGCCACGTATCCATGACGCGCACTTTGCTCCCGATGATTCTGCTAAAACTTCGCCTTCAAATCAAAGGCGGTTAGCGATTCTAGACTACCGAACGGTCGAAGATCGCGCTCAAAATCAGGCGGTGCCATAGACGGGTACACTTACTCGTCAACGCCAATTCCTCACGCTCGCGTGTCGCGGCGCGTGAATCTTCACCGATGTGAGCAACTCGCGCAGAAAGCTCCTCTGCATAGGGGACACCTTCGAGCTTCGAGATATGACGATTCAAAATTTTAAAATAATTAAATCGCATAAAAAAATTTGATCTCAAAAAACATATCCACAGGAAAAATTTGCGAGAATGTGCTATTATAATTTCAGTTCTATTTATGAAAAAAATACTTAACGGATCGCTGCTCACATTCGTCATTCTCTTTTCTCTCGCAGAAGTGCAGCCAGTTTTTGCACTCGGCATCTCGCCGGGAATTATAACTGCTGAACGTGTTTTAAAAACATCAGAATTAAAAAAGACAGTGAATGTCCAAAGACAGAATGCAGAAAATGATCAGGTGTTTAATGTCACGGCATCGGGCGATGGAGCCCCGTATCTCAAATTTGAGAAAACGTACACACTTCCAAAAGGAAAAACAACGATGCCATTTGAATTTTATATTGCTCCAAAAACGGCTGCAAATGGATCTTACAAAGCGTACTTAACATTTATTCCGAGCACGGAACCACCGAAAGGAGCTCTTAAAAATTCAACAGCAGGCTCTGCCTTTCAAATTGGAGCAGAAACGCTTATAAGCTTCACCGTCAGCGATGAGCAAATTATTGAAGGAAAGATCAGCCATGTCCAATTCTCGGATTTTGAGCAAGCAGAGCACGAATTTGCCCCACTCACATTTCAATTTAACAACTTAGGCAACATAGATATTGCTCCAAATAAAATAGTTATCACCGTAATAAACTCAAGTGGAGAATCGGTAATAAGTAATAAAACGGTTGCACTCAAAAATGTCGAGGCTGTAGCGCCTGACACAAACAGTGAGCGTAACGTTCCCGTTGAAATGAGCCTACCCGTTGGCAGTTACAAAACACAAATTGATTTTTACATCAACGAAAAACAGATCGGTCAAACCGAAAAAGCGGGCCTCACCGTTGTTGCACCCGGAACATTGACACAAAAACTCACCCTCAAAACTTTTGAATTATCATCGAACGAAATAAAAACGATCGGGACACCCGTCCGTATTGAAGCAAAAGTTATCAACGCCGGAGATTCAACCGTAGACGCAACGCTTTTCGTCGAAATTTTAGATGGCACAGACATCGTGGACGCCATACACACAGAAAAAATCATCATCACAAAATCGCGCGAAGCGATCCTGAAACTCACCTACACAACAAAAAAGGGTGGGAAGTTTAAAGTTCGCGGTTTTGTTGACTACGGCCCTAACCGAACGGAAGAGCGATTACTTGACTTGCAAGTTGGTTCATCAGGGGTCGTCCGAATAATTTGGATGGCGCTTGGTGCTATCTTGCTCGTAGTAATTGCGTCTGTTGTCCTTAAAAAACGCGCAAAAAAATAAACGTCGAAAAATAAACTAACCTTATTAATCGTTAACAACTATGTATCAGCAACAAACACAAAGTAATAACGCTGCCCGATTCGCGGAAGCACTCGGCGTTGTTTGGGTCGTCTTCGCCCTGATCACAGGAATTGTCCTGTATGGGATGAGATTATCAAAAACGAACCACGAAACAGCAGCAACGGTTTCACAAATTCCGAAAACAATTTTTAGAACGATTGAAGGCACACAAAGCCCAATTGATGTACTAAAAACAAAGGTCAACATCAAAAATCCTGACGGTTCGTCACCTGACGAGTCGGCAAAAATTCTCAAAACACAGGTTCAGGTAACCAAATAAATTAATAAATTATGAATCAAGAATATTCGGATTCAAAAACGCACTGGATATTTGCCGTACTTCTCGGCATTGCCGGACTTCTTATCCTTCTCGTTTTTGTCAACTTAAAAAGCAAGGCTGACGACAGCAACACACTCAATAGCAATCTTTCTGTTTCTTCAACAGCCCCTTCACTCGCAAACTTAAAAGTTTGTCTTGACAATAGTTCAAACCACGCGTCGGCAGGTGCGTGTGGAACACCACTTTCAGACGGTGGTACCATTACACTAACGGAAACTGACGCGAGCGGTGGCGCAACCGGCGGCACAGACATTTACTTCACCGGTACGCTTTATGCATCAAGCACCATTTCAGAATGGTACAGTGAAGGTGCAGATCGCTTCGTGTATTACTTTGCCTCAACAACCGCGGGCCTTACGGATGGATCATGTACTCCAACAACAGGTTTAAACGGAGGAACAGCATCAAAAGGTTGCTACTCAATGCAGATGGATACATCAGGACTTGATTGTAATTTCTCGGACTCATCGCAGTCATCTTCCATTGCGACATCGGAAACATTCTCATGTAAAATTCACATGAAGTACAATGCTACTCCGGTTAGCACATGGAAACTTGCGATTCGATTAAGAAGCGCTTCGTATGCAACTACCGGTTCAGTATTTACCACTGATTCTAACGCATACCAAGTAGCATCACTTAATGCAGTTGTGCTCGATGCATCATCGATCACGTTTCAAAAAAGTGGTGGTTCCGTTCAACTTGAAAGTGAATCGGATGCAAAGACTGTCGTTGTTTACAACACAGGAAACACAACTTCCGACTATCGCATTTCAGCCTCATCAACCGGAAGTGGAACACCAAACTACGCGATGGCCTGTAGCGTTGGTAATATCCCAACATATCGTCTCCGCTACTCAACTGCATCGTCAGGGTTTACCTACTTCTCAGCTAGCTCAGTTCCATCAACAACCCCATCAGGTTCATCGGGTGCTGGTAACATCGCATCAGCGACAGCGACTGCTGCAAACTCGGTTCCAAGCTCAAGTTTGTATCTCAAACTCAAGCCGAATCTCGGTATCAGTGGTTCGTGTTCAGGTTACATGATCTTCGTCGGTACAACGGGCCTCAGCTAAGTCATAGGTTGCTCGTTTAAAAAACCACCGCCTTTCCGGCGGTGGTTTTTTGTAGTATGATGGTGGCGTATGAAAAATAAACCACTTATTGTCGGCATTTTCCTTGGAATTTGCATATTCGTATTTTGCTTATATTTGCTCGCTGCACCATATCTCGCAGTCTTTAGATCTGGTTCACGCGACATCGTAGGCGCAGGCTTCATTCCGCAACTCATCGTCGAACTCGATAAAATTCACAATGAATACGTTGTTCAACCACTCACCAAAGAAGATGCGATACGTCTCAATGGCTCAATTACATTACTTTATCTACGCCAAAACATCGCCTTAGCTTTCGATAATCGTTCGACAGCAACTTCAACAACGTACATGGCGATCTCTTCAAATGGTGGGATCAGGCAGCGCATCAAGCAACGTATTTCGATTGCAGACGCATCTTTAAGCCCAGACGCGCGTTACCTAATTTTAAAAACATTTGATAAAGACAAAACTAAAATTGGTTATTGTATTCGAGAATTTATTCCTGAAATTCCAACAGATGCGCCATGCATCCCCTTCGAAAACAAGCTCATGCGTCCAGCAGGCACAAAAACAGAAAATGCTGAGTGGGATCTTAAAGAAAACCACACAGCACTTGTTGAATTTTCAAAAAACTCGAGTGGTGCAATTACACGTTTCGCGTTCGATCCATGGAAAGATGCTCCAACAAGACTCACCGCAGACGAGGCTACCGCAATCAAATCTAACACCGAAATGACCGACAAACAGCCAAAAATCAAACAAAAATATGAAATCAAAAAACATTTGCTCGGCTTTTGGACATACAAATCAGAAACCGATGCGAAAAAATCCATGCGCTTGATATTTCCGTTACGTGCTGAAAAAATTCAATGGATCGATCCAGAAATAGCCCTATTCAAATCATCAACCGGAGCAACAACGATTGTTAATTTTGCTTTACAAAAATATACACGGATTGAGTCAAATGGAAACACTATTGTCACTGCAATGGACGAGCGTGTTATAAACCCTGTACAAAACCCGTAATTGAGATACGCGAGACCGGTCCGTATACTCGAGAATCTGTGCTATGCGATCGGTTATCCCCAATCAAAAAATAATGGTTCGGCGGCACGATAAACATGGTTTGAGCGGTAGATCCTCTAACATCTGTTATAAAACTCTCGGGCAAATACGGCTCGAAAACACGCTGTGCATCAGCAAACGACAGAGGGTTGTTTGCTGATCCTCGGTATAAAACACCGTTCTTTGTAAATAAGACGTCACCCGGAATGCCAATAACACGCTTAATTACAAAAGATTTATGTTGTGGTTCAATTGCTTGAACAACATCACCGCGCGCTGGCGAACGAAAATAATACACAATCTTATTAACAACAAAATGTTGGCTACTCTTAAAATTAGGAACCATTGAGTTTCCAACTACCTGATCAACCGAAACAATCACCTCTTTTACGCCAATCAAGCAAAGTGCTATAATCAAGAAGGTTTTTAACCCGTCTTCTAAAAAAGAAATGAAGATGTGAATACTTTGTTTCATTTCACCTATTATACCAGATCTTTATGAATTTTTTTATCAACAGCGCTTCCGCGGCAACTGCAAACGTACATGCTGCATTTTTAACATTTGTTTATTTGTTTAATGACCCACTTTTTATTGGATTCATAATCGGTATTCTCGTTTCGATGCTGATACTCGGCTTTATGTTAAGCAAAAATCCGCGTGCAATTCCTTTTGTGATGCGCTACAGCTTTCCCGAGTGCTTTCATCGTGCAAATGAACATTTTTCAAAGAAAAAAATTGTCTGTGAAATTTCTGTGGTACAATTTCATAAAGTTTATGTCCGCATTCGTATCCTATTTTTACTGGGAATCTTGCTTGTTATCGCGGTAACAACCGCGGCAATTTTATTACAAAAATAATTTGCATGAAAAATCAATCGGGAAATAAAACAATTTTTATTTCGATATTAGGTGCCGGTGTGCTATTTTTTTTTAACCTCGTGCCAGTACAAGCAGACACAAACATTTTAACAATTGGTGTTCAAGTTACCGCGAGTACTGACGATGAAACACCAACCGCTCCCGCACCTGTGGCGGTCACTCGAGATCCAATTGCGTGTAGCGGATGTTATACATCGTATGTTGAACCACCTGCTACGACTCCAACAATTATTCCAACGAACCCATCGGGGCAGCCACTCATTACGCTTCCCAGCGATCAATCGCCCGCAATCATTGCACCACCAAAACCAACGCCATCAGCTTCACAGACGCCCCAAATAAACGAGCCCCCAGCTGGCACGCCCGGATTTATCGAGGGATCTTTTTCATTCCGTCCATTTGTCACGACGCTCATCAGCCCGACAGGTGATAGCGCCGGATACAACGCCGCAATGTTTGATTTATACCAAGCAATGGTAGCCGCATATGAAACCACGCAGCCGACACACCCGACAGACCTCAACAAAGATAAGATGGTCGATCTCGTTGATTTTTCAATTCTTTCGTATTATTGGGGTGAGTGATATATATGGCATCACAATTTATAACACCACAAATAGATTTTAAACTTGGTAGCGATGCTGGTCGAACTGATGAATTTTATATCGATATTTTTCTTTCACCATCAACCCAGGTCAATGCATTTGAAGGCTCTATAATTTTTGATACGCTAATTTCACCAAAATATATTGATGTTGCGCACTCAATCGCGCGCGTGTGGCCGCACGCGCCACTCACCATACTTGGCACAAAAACTAATCAAACAAAATATGTATCATTCCTTGGAATGATACCCCACGCACAGCCAAAAAAGGGGTCTACACCAAATTTGCTCATGCGTGTTTATATTCCCACGACGGACGACCCGGCTATCACACTCACAACACACGGTGTCCGTATCGGACTCCAAACAAAACCGGGGTCTGTTTTGGCACTCAAGGATAAAACATGGCGTTTATCAACAACCCAACTACACAAAGAAATTACTAACCAAAAATCAACAATCCCAACGCAAGCCGCTCGCATACACGCGCCACCCGCACAAACAAACCATCGAACATTTTATGGCATCATAATTTATCTTTTTTTTCTTCTCATCATCATCTGGATCACAAAACATATTAATCATTTGCAAAAAAAATCGCGCGCAAAAGAGCGCCCCTAATGGCCTCAAAAAACAAGGCTGACCGCGCTGCATCAAGCCCCCGCAACGATAAAAAAGGGCACCAATCCTCAATCTCCATGAGCAAAAATTCGCCATCAAAGGTCAACGCAAAATCGATGCGCTGAATTCCACGCGGAAGCGAGTTCCACTGGACAAAATTCTGCGCGATCATTTTTTGTTCGTCTGTTGCGTCGTAAAACTGGAGATTCCATCGGTCGCCGCGCGTCGCAAGAACATGCTGTAACTCGTTGTCGATAAAATAAAATGAAATTTCTTTTTCGATTTGCAAAAATGGCTGAATGATGTGATCGGTCAATGGCATCGCCTCAAGTTTCGATCGCGCAATTTTTTTCACGCCAAAACTACTCCCCCCAAATAGCGGCTTCACCATAAAATTTTCGGTCAACGGCAACGCGCCCAACTCACTCACCCGCTCAACCGACGGAATCACCGGATACCCCAACCGCCACAATTCAGGCAAATATTTTTTACCCTGCATATCCCCGTGCCCAATAAATGGATTGTACACACACAAATTTTTCCGCGCGAACCGCGCATACATCGCGTGCAATTCCGGCAACTGCGTTTCTGTCGGCCAAATATTCCGCACCAAAATCAAATCAGCCACATCCTCAAATTCGCCCGCATCGCGCGGATGCACGCGCGTCACATCAAAAATATCTCGCAGAAAATCCGCGAGATATTTATCCTCCTCCGGGCTGCTGTTGTCCGTATTGGTCAATAACAGCAGCCGCGGTTTCATCTGAATTTATTTCGCCGCTTTTTTTGCGCGCGCTGGTTTTTCTTCAGGTGTCAAAATTTTCACGAGTGCGTCAAGCTTTGAGTTCATCGCTTTCAATTCAACAAGTAATGCAGCGTTATTATTCGATGCGGGAGCAGCTGCAGGTGCGCGATCACCACCAAAACTTTCACGCTGAAATGATGGACGACGTTCCGCACGATCCGGTGCATTCTGATTCCCGTATGCGTCCTTGCCAAAACAGTCATTGCAAAAAATCGGCTTTACCCCATTTGGCTTAAATGGAACTTCGCATGAATTTTCACATCGTGCACAAATTGCTTTGTGCATAGCAGGGCGACCACCGTCGCGATCATCGCCGCGTCCTCGTCCAGCTCCGCCACCAAAACCACTGCCTCCGCCAAACCGACTGCCTCCCCCGCCCGTTGGCTTAAAACCACCGCCGCCACGCTTAAAATTATTCATATTTTTATCAGAGAATGATTCGTCAGTCTACCGCATATTCGACTAAACCGCAAGGGGCGGCGCTACGTCCTCAAAACAGAGGCAATCCGCGCCAAACATCGCGACAGCGAGCAACCCGAATGTCAAACCAAAATCGCGAACGCCGACTGCGCTTAAACCAAAGCCAAGCGCAATGACGAAAAGATGTGCGGACAAAGCAAGCGCGACCCAACGGGTAAAAACACCGACGCCGAGCGCGAGTGCGGCGATAATTTCAAACCAGCCGTTCAAACGAATGATCGTCTGCGCGGACAGGTGCGAAAATTCGAGCGCCCACGCCGGCACGACCCCAAACCACATATTCGGATTGCTGAGCTGCGATGCCCCAAACCACGCAACAACCGCGCACATCCCGAGTCTCAAAACCACGGGGGCGTATTTTTTATGATTCATCATATTTTATTTTAACGCGCCGATTTTATACGCAGCAAGCTCATTGGCCGGACGCGATTTGCCGCCATGCTGTTCATTAAACGCCACAGAACCATCTGTTCCGCACAAACTCAAAATTGCGCTCGCGCCGCCTGGGTGTGCGCTTATCCACGGCGTCACATCATAAACCGCGCCATTGATCGTGGTCCAACAACTTGACGCATCTTTGTGCGCCGCAACTTGCATGAGTGTGTATGTCGCTGGCGTTGACGTTGTCGCTGTTATTTCAACTTTCGGCGACGCATCAATCGATCGCGGCCGCATTGAATTTAGTTTTGGCTTTGGTTTTGCGTATACCGCAAGCGCAGCCGCACTCGCAACAACAAAAATACCAAGAACAATTGAAACAATTTTTTGTTTACGCATAATAATTAACGCCGAACTGCCCTATTTTTTCTTGTCCTTATTTTGCTTCGGTTTCTTCACGTTTTTCTGCTGTGCATGATTTCCTTTTGCCATATAATTTATGTTAAATAAAACTATAACACACCATCAACCAATCGAGCAAATGAACAAATAACACCTACGGTTGCTTCATTTTTAACAACGCTGCCCCATCACAAAACATATCCACTCACTCTACCAACTCATCTATACTTTTTACAAATTGCAGCGAGCTCAATTCGCCCACGGGGATAACGTACTGCTCTTGAAATCTATTTTTCGCAAAACCGCTTATGGAAAGCGGAGCAACGGTTTGCGACGCGATCACCAGACCAATACGCTTTTCAGAGCCATATGAGATAAGCGTCCCCATCGGTATGTCAATCTCATTTCTAATGGGGGTACCCTTTGTGTAATATGCCATCGACGTATCCGGTAACAATAAAATTCGTTTTTCCCATGAAGCGCCATAAATTGCCGCGCCAATTTTTGCTGATGGTATCTCACGCAAAACCGCACCCGGCTCAACCGCATAGACCGTACCATGCGTATTAAATTTCACAAGTCGTGTGCCTGGACGCACACCGAGCGACGCTCCAAGTGGAAATGCAGCGAGCTCAGCATTTGAAATTATTTCAACTGTCGGTGTTTCACCAAACCATGACCGAAATACACCGCGTGTCAAAAATGAATGTCGCACCCCGTTCTGCACAAAATACACGTCCGGCTGGGCCAAGGAGCGAACAAGCTTACCCACATCTCGAATTGGTAACAATTCTACCGGCGGTGTCGTTTGTTTTGATAATGATTGATCTATGGCTGTTTCCTGCTTAACGAAAGCGATCATTTGTGAGATTGGTTTCGATTGTCCCCCACTCGAACTTTCAAATTTTATGTACACCGTTTTCTCTCCAAATTTTTCACTAAGTTTCCATCGAATCGATGGCTGCATTTTTTGCCAAATACTTCCAAGAAAATTTTTATTATTTGAGATAGCCATCCAGACCGCGTTCGCAGCCTTCATATTTAATGTAACGACACGAGATGTCGTTGTTGTCGCGCCTCCATCAATTTGTAAAAAACGATCTGATGGAATCGTCGGTCGAGAACGGTGGAGTGATGGACCCGAAATAGCGGCGACATGGGGTAATCCAAAATAACTAAAACGCATTTTCCCTTGTCCATTAAATTCAATAGATTTGTTGCCGTGTGTTGCAACAGCCGCCAGATGAAACCCAATCGCACCGACAAAAAGACCTGAATTATCAGTTGTTTCAACCAAAGTTATTCGCTCAACATCACGCACATTGCCCACTGTCGTCAACGTAACCACAACTCGATCTCGCTCATCATCATGGCTATTTACCGCTGGATTAAAGATGCGTATGTACACATTTTCTTTCTGTGGAGCAAACAAATTTTTTGGATTCCCCACGGCGTCAGAAAAACGCGCCCATGTTTGTACTGATATGTTTGTGTCTAAATCAGTTTTATCCTCAATTGTATGTGCGGTTGTGAGATTTATTAGTTCCGCTGGCGATTCTAGATTGTCTTTTGGTTCTGCAGCAACCTCATCTTCAGCAACAATCATTTCATCGGTAGTGTCTAAGAACGGTGTCGATGTGGTAACAACTGGTGGAGCGGTCACGAATGAATGCTCGCAGGATGCCGTCTCATTTCCAGCCATATCCGTCGCATGAATACAATAAAAATATGTTGTCCCTGAACTAAGATTCATCAAATTTATTGCGTGTGTCGTGAGTTGGGCCGTATCCATGACGGCAGACGTTCCATAATTTTTAGTCTTGCCATACTCAAATTTTGATGTCGCAGGCACATTCGTATTCCAAACTATTGTTGCATCCGTAATACCCGCAGACGTGGTCACCACGTGAGTAATTGTTGGTGGTGTGGTGTCCGTTGCTGGTTGTGACATCGCTGGCATTTGGGTCGCAATTTGAGCAAAGCTCGTCAAGGGAACCGTGATAAAAAAAATCGCGACCACGCTTACGTGATAATAAAAATATTTTTTAACCGACATAGATTATTGTGTTGATGCGGTATAACACGATTTTATTTAAAAATATGGCTTATCAACACTCCAAATAATATTTGCATAAACTTATTTTACAAGCTCAAATCTTGCGTTGTTACCAGCCATCCACTTCATCATTTCAGCCCTCATTTCTTCCGGAGTACCTTTTTTACTTTGCATAACTTCAGCATGGGCATCTGCATAATGAGGTTTAAGTGCGGTCATCCATTGTTCAAATGTCTCGCCCTCTGCTTCATAATCACACAAATCGCACTTCATTTTTTTCATACGAGATCTTTAATTTAAAATATAGAATGTTTGACTCTCGTATAGTTTAATACGCGCTTACTTAGACGTCAAATACACTTATGATTTTACGAATAATCGAATAGTCTATTTTAAAAATGTATGAGACGGGGAAATGCGCCTCACACGTCACCTATCAAAGAAAAAATCCCTACACAGCGCAGGGATTTTTTCTTTGGCGGTGTGTATTGGACAAAGTTCGAATGCATTTCGAGCAAAATCCTGATGAGAACTACTAATCGCACGCGCGGAGCGCATGGTGACTTGAAACTGCCTTGTACGCTCCGATTGCGTGGTGAAGCGAACCAATGCGCCTCGGACTCGCTCACGGCGACCGAGGCGCTCTCGTATCCACGTTTTGTGGTAGTTCTAGCGTTCGCTCACACTTCGCACCACCTCGCATAGGCCGTTCGTATTCGCTCACGATGATGCCTGCTCGATGTTGCTTCGTGTTCGCTCTATGGCATCGTTTGAGTCTGTGGTAACTCTACCAAGCGGATTGTGCTAGGCACAAGCAAATCTATATGTTTGAGACGATGTCTAGTGTGTGATGTTGATTTACATCAAGCAGAGGATTCGATGTTACATAATTGCTTTGTTTTAGCAAAAAAAAGCGTTATCTTCTGACTCCATGGCTTGACAGGTTTGGTTTTTTGTGTTATGCTGGTTTCAGTTCGATTAAATTGTTATTTTTCGCTCGTCCCCGCAAGGGGGTGGGTGAGGGCGTCCATGAGACGCTGTTAGAATGGGGCGTGCGCTTGCCCTGACTCAAACGACTCCGAAAGGAACTTCCGCCGGGGAAGAGTCGTGAGGATAAAAATGTATTGCCAAGGGAGTAATTAACCCTTGCGTGATACTGTCTGATTGCTTGGCTGACCCCCTGGAAAGGTTCAGCTGCGGCATGTCTCTCCTCTGTTTCGCGTTAGAAGCACATTGGGGCTTGTGGATTTGATAACTCAGATTCACAAGCCCCCTCTTTATTTTTTAGCTCGGTGACCAAATTTTTAAAACCCCATTTCGGCTTCCAATTCCGATTTTCAATTTTGGCGGAGAGGGAGAGATTCGAACTCTCGGTGAGCTTTCACCCACGTTGGTTTTCAAGACCAGTGCCTTAAACCACTCGGCCACCTCTCCACAAATTTCATTTGTACGTGACCTCGTGTTTCCCGGGCGCTCTTACGCCCGTCGCATGCTACGCATGCGACCCACTCGGTTTCCACAACACAAACGTGGCCCCACTGTACCAGATAATGCAGCGCGATGCAAGATCTCAAACCCCCACCTCTCTTAACTCAAAAAATGGCTCGCGCTTCGACGCCTCAAGCACGACGACGCGATCGTGCGGCGCCAACAAACCCGCGGCGCGGGCGTCCTTGATCATCGAACGAAGCAAATGCGATTTCGTAAGCGCGCGAATGCGAAACGGATAGACGGCGTAGTGCGCGTTGAGTTGCGCGCCTTCGCTGTCGGTCGCAACCTGCACAAAAATTCCGGCGCGCGGACGAAAATGCGACAAAACCGGAACCAAATCGATATTTTTGTGTGAAATTAAAATCGCGGCCGCGCGATCGAGCTCGGCGGCGATGACGCTCAATTGCCCGAGCAACTGATTCGGCGACGCGTCGGATTGCTGTTGATACGCAACGCCCTCGTACGGCACACGCGGATTTTCAACAGCGCAAATAATGCGTGACATCATCGCGACCGCTTCAACCGGAAATTTTCCCGACGCACTTTCGCCCGACAACATCGTCGCGTCCGCACCATCAAACACCGCGTGCGCAACATCCGAAACTTCGGCACGCGTCGGCCGCGGATTGTGAATCATCGAGTCAAGCATCTGCGTCGCAACCACGACCGGTTTGTTCGCCGCGCGACAGAGCGCGATGATCCGCTTCTGAATGAGCGGCACATCTTCGGGCAACATCTCAACACCCAGGTCGCCGCGCGCGATCATAATGCCATCAGATGCGTGCACAATTTCTTCAAGATGATCAACCGCCTCATGCTTTTCAATTTTCGCAATAATTTTTGGCGCGTGACGCGGTTTGTGCCGCGCAATCAACGAACGCAACTGCCCGATGTCACGCGGATCGCGCACAAACGACAACGCAACCCAATCAACCCCATGCGCCAACCCGAACGCCAAATCTTTTTTATCTTTTTCCGTGATCGCCGGAATGCGCAAACTCGCGCTCGGCACATTAATCCCCTTGTGCGACGTGAGCAACCCGCCCGTCACGACACGCGCAACAATTTCGTTCGCCGTCGTACTCACAACTTCAACTTCAAGCAAGCCATCATCAAGCAAAATCGTGTCGCCGCGACCAACATCTTTCGTGAGGCCTGTGTATTGAAATGGAATCGCGTTTTTTATTTTCGGATTGTTGCTGAAAACAATTTTTTCGCCGGCGCGCAATTCAAAACCTTCGGGCGGCAGATCGCCCACACGAACTTTTGGCCCAGACAAATCTTGCAAAAGTGTCACGGTGCGCCGCGCACGCCGCGCCGCCAACCGAATGCCGGCGATAAATTTCGCGTGCTCTTCGTATGTGCCATGCGAAAAATTCAGCCGCGCAACATTCATGCCGGCCTTCACCATCTGCAATAATTTTGTGGCGCTGCACGACGCAGGCCCAATCGTCGCGATAATTCGCGTGCGTTTCATAAAAGAACGGATTATGGTTGCCCTAGTATATCACATCATCGCGCTTTCGGAAGATGTTGGATGAGCTGTTGCGACGCGGCGAGTACTTCGGCAATGATCGGCGAATATTTTTTGATCACCGGCGGCAAAAAAATTATCGCGAGCACGATCGGAATGATAACGATCGCGAGCCGCAAAAATTCAAAAATGGTCGACCACAGCATGTATCGTTCGATTTTTTTAATGCGTCGTTCCAAATCTGCAATCTGTTGTTCCACCGAGCTCATATAAAAATTATTTTTTCTTCTTTTTTTCGAGACTCTGCACTTCGCGCGCAAACCCGCTCACGTCGGTGAACGACCGATAGATCGACGCGAACCGAATATATCCAATTTTATCAAAACTTTTCAGATGGTGCATCACGACTTCGCCCATGTCGCTACTTTTAATTTCACGCGTGCGTCGTTTTTGGATGTCGCGTTCGATGCGCGAAATCAGCGTGCGAAAACTTTCGTTGGTAAATGGTCGCTTCCGCAATGACAAACGAATCCCCTGCTCCATTTTTTCGCGATCATACGCCTCACGATGTCCGTCGCGCTTGACGATCGTGATGTCGAGCAATTCCATCTCTTC
>JAHFHU010000019.1 GCA_023246755.1 Candidatus Magasanikiibacteriota bacterium | reverse complement strand
TGCACCCGACCCATTTACCGCTGAACGTAAAAAGTTCACACGCAGAGGACAGATGGTCTAAATCGAGAGCAGTGCCGTAATACTTGGCATCCATCACGGGAAATCCCTTGTTCCTGACGACCACGAAGTCGCGCTTGTGGTCAAAGCCGTTATGACTCGCCAATTCAGTAATGCGTTTGAGCAGATGGGCGCAACCGCCGAGCCGATTTTCAAGTAAGACTGTCTTTTCGGAACCACCAACTGCCCAAAAGCCAGTGCCCATGCTGTGGACGTCCTCAAACACTGCCCAGACCACCGCTGGAGAGTGAGGGGGTGTTTGTGACTGCGGTTTATTTTCACAAGCCGCGAGAACAATGAGCACGAGCAGCACCACGAAAAGCGTTTTCATCTGGTTTTATTCCTCCCTCGCCGAGATTGTTGAGTTGGCGAGTGCTTGAGGTCCCGATCATGAGGCCCAAAACACTCACCAATTCAAACGGTTCATTTATACGGTTTTTTGACAAAAATGTCAATAGAGCGGGCCATGTTAATACGAAAAAGCGCTCGGAGCTCGTGCACCCAATTGTTTCGTAACGAAAGGTCGTGGTTTCGAGCGAAAATCATGAAGGTCGAGAAGGGCTATACACTAATATAACCCGACGAGATCTAAATGATTTGCAGCCGAAACCACGACCTTGCAGTAGAAAATAACTGGGTGCACGAGCTCCTACAGCACTTCATCCGTTTCGTCCTCGAACTCTTCGCAAAAGAAATTTTCCCGCATTAAGATGGAAGCCAACCGCATAGGACGTCCGGGTTAGGTGTGTAATGCGGTCACCTTACTCCCCGATTCTCGACTTGGCAAGTCGAGTTTTCCACAGGCAATTTTCGGGAAACGTTCGGGCTATTTTTCCATCAATTTTGTCAGATCTGCGAGTATTTCATCTGCATGCGTCTCGGGTTTGACCGCGTCATAAATTTTCGCGATCTTTCCGTTGGGATCAATCAAAAATGACCAACGCATCGTCCCGAGATATTCACGGCCCATAAATTTTTTCTTCCCCCACACGCCGTATGCTGCAACAACTTTTTTTTCGTCGTCAGCGAGCAAGGTGAAGGGCAGCTCAAATTTATCCGCAAATTTCCCATGCGATTTCACCGAATCAACGCTCACCCCAAAAACGATGATCCCGAGTTTTTTAAACTGCGGAAATCGATCTCGAATCGCACATGCTTCTTTCGTGCATCCGGGGGTATCGTCTTTCGGATAGAAATACAGCACGACCCATTTCCCGCGCGCGTCTTTCAGCGAATGGAGCGTGTCGTGTTGATCACGGAGCGAAAACGCTGGAGCTGCATCACCCGCCTGTAACATAGAGGCGCTCGATTATTTTTTGCAGCAACCATCGACGTTGCCACAATTCCCGCCACCACAGCAGCCACCGTCTTTTTTCATCTCACCACGCTTGCACATACACGCATGGCACTTCAACGCAAACTTTCCTGGGCCCGTTGCACCCAAACCAAGTGAGGTGAGCAATAACACAATTGGGTATAAGCTACGACCAAAACCAGCGCCCCATGTTTTAATCACCGCAACGAACATGGTTATCGCAAGCAACGTGCCAAAAATTTGAAGATGAACTCCAAGCAAAAACGCTACACCACCGATTGTTTCAGTAAGTGCCGCAACCCACGTCCAAAATGCTGAGATGCCCATCCCCTGAAACATCGCGATGGTCGCGTCCATGTTCATGAGTTTTTGCACACCACTGTAAATAAAAACTAACGCCACCGCGAGACGAATAATTAACAAGCCAACAGCAGGACAGGTGCATGAATGTTTTCCGTTCATAAATAAGTAAATTATGGACTCTTGGATTAAGTATATCGCTTAACGGCGTCCCCGACAAGTGCTCGGCGCCCATAGTCCACGACCGGCTGCGCGCGCTTCTGTTTGCAGTCGAAGATAATCGGCGCGATGCAAAAATGGAAATCGCGTGTATGCGCGGGCGTAGCCGAGCTCGATCATCTGCGCGTTGATCGACTGCGTTGTGGTCGCCACGGTCACATATCGCAAGAGTCGGCCGTATTTGTCACGATCAGAATTCGTGATGTCCGGCGTCAATGTGATTTCTGCGTCTAAGATCAATTTTTTAAGCTCATCGGCGGCTTCGTGACTAAAACATTCAACGGGTTTGCGCGGATCAACCGATTCGGGTGTATCGATTCCAAGCATGCGAACTTTTTCGCGCACGCCGTCGATAGTAACTTCAAATGTATCGCCATCAATAACACGAGAAACAAACGTGCCCGAGGTCGATGAATGACTCGGTGTCACGGTGTTCGAGTTGCGCGTTGGGGCGTCCATGCGCGTTTGCGCAAAGGCAAGTGCCCCGATGAGAAAAATCGCGCCGACAATTTTATGGTAAATTTTCATAGGTGTATGTACACGGGTAACACAGGGCTGCTCAAGTGCGCAAGTTTTGATGTGGATAAGTTTGGATTCGACCCGGGCTGTCGAAAACGAGCTTCACACAATCAAACTAAAAAGCCCACCGCAGGGGTGAGCTTTTTAGTTTGGCTCCGGGACTTGGATTCGAACCAAGATAACAGCCTTCAAAGGGCCGTGTCCTACCATTAGACGATCCCGGAATGCGAAACTATTGTGTCAAAAAAATCATCGGTCGTCAACCCGCAATCTTAGGTTCTTAAATATTTGCGCATGGCAAATGCGGCGGTGAGCCATGCAAGAAGCAAGACGATCACGAATTCAATCGCAAACATGAGTGGGCCGCGATTGAAAAAAATTCCGTAGAGCGAAAATCCGTTGTCCGCAAATAGCGGGCCGAGATACGGGTCGAGCACGCGCGTCATAAACATGATGACAAAACTCGTCGCGGCGATCGAAACAGACACGTATATGAACGCTTCGATTAAAAATGGCGCGCGAATAAAACCATTGGTCGCGCCGACTAATTTTTTGATGGAAATTTCCTCGCGCTGCGTGTAGATCGCGACACGAATTGCGTTGAAGACGATGATTATTGCGATGAGCGCGAATAACGCGGCAAGGCCGATCGAAAATCGCTCAAGCCGACTCGTCACCAGCTGCACATTTTCAACAATTTTTCCGCGATCTTCGAATGAACGTTTCTGAATGATCGATTTAAAATTGTCGGATGAAAGCGCGGTGAGAATTTTTTTGTAGTCGTTCGTGTCTTTGGTGCGCACGATAAGAATTGCGCCGAGTGGATTTTGCTCGAGAACATCGAGCGACTTCAGAATGTCCGTGTCATCGGTGTGACGCACACGAAATGCCGCGAGCGCATCGGCGGGACTCACGTAATCGGTTTTGTTGACTGCAGCAACGTCATACACATAATTTTTTACCTGCTCGATTTGTTTGTCCGTTGCTGTTGGGGTGAAAAATATGCTCACATCAACCTGTTGTTCGACCGCGCTGATTGCGGCGGATGCGAGACCACGCAAACCGATCAGTGTGTTAACAGAAACGAGCGCGAGCGTTAAAATGGTGATCGTGATAAATGCGAGGCCGATGTTGCGGATAATATTTTGCACCGCGTATTTTATAACGCGGCCAAACACGATAAAAAATGAAACGCGATGATTAAAGGACATATTTTCCGGTTTTTTGATCGTGCGCGATGCGGCCGTTGTCAAGGGTGATCACGCGACGTTTCAGTGCGTTAACAATTTCGCGATTATGGGTGACGAGGAGAACGGTCGTGCCAAATTCGTTGATCTTGCGAAGGATGCGAATAATTTCGTGTGCGTTGAGGGTGTCGAGGTTGCCGGTTGGTTCGTCGGCGACGAGAATTTTCGGACGATGCGCGAGCGCACGTGCGATGGCGACGCGCTGTTGTTCACCGCCGGACATTTCGTGGGGAAATCGGTGTGATGCGTTTTCGAGACCGACGAGTTCAATGAGTTGATCGACGGCGCGATTGATACGCGATCGCGGCTCACCGGCGACTTCGAGTGCAAATGCGATATTTTCGTGTGCCGTTTTGTTGGCGAGGAGCTTAAAGTCTTGAAAAATAATTCCCATCTGACGGCGCAGGTGCGGAACATCGCGCTCGCGAATGTTGGTGATGTCCCAATCACCAATTTCGATGCGGCCACGCGACGGATGTTCTTCGGCGATGAGCAATTTGACCAGCGTCGTTTTGCCCGTTCCCGATTGTCCAACGATTGAAACAAATTCACCTGCATCGATATGCACGTGAATGTCGTCGAGTGCGGTGACGCCGCCCGCGTAAACTTTAGAGATCGAGTCGAGACGAATCATGGAAGCAGTATATCAAACGTGTTGCCATATCGCTACCATTCGCAACGTTGAGCCACAATACGCTTGATATACTATCGGTGTAGACAAAAAAAGTTTTTTACGCTATAGTGTTGCTCATTCGCCACTTTAGCTCAGCTGGTAGAGCAATGCTTTCGTAAAGCAGAGGTCCCGAGTTCGATCCTCGGAAGTGGCTAACTGAAATACCGATTATTTACTCGGCAATCGGTATTTCAGTTAGCGATTATACGAACTCGCTAGAACCTACTTTATCAAAAATTCGTAATTAAAGGAAGCCCGCCACCCGCCTCGCGGACTCGGCGGACACCAGAAACAAAAAATTTCTTTCATTTTAAAAGAATCTTTCCGCGCGCCAAATCAGAAAAGGTAAGAAAATTTTTTGTTTCTGGTGTTCTGCCCTCAAGGTCTCGGGCAGGTGGTGGGCTTCAATTTGTACTCGGTTTTGCGAAAACTATTGTCTGGGGTCAGGATTTCGCAAAACCTCGGCTGTTTTCCCGCCCGCAGGAGGGGTCTGGGGAGGAATGCGGGCGTGGTTTAATTTTCTGTTTTAGCTGTCATAATAAAATTATCCTTAATTGTAATGCAAAGATAAATATGCTACTATTTTTATCGTAATATATTGTAAGTTTAATTTTTATATTTTTATGGAAAAACCACTTGAATTTAAATCGCCAACAGAACCTATTTTAGATGAAACTAAAAAGGAAAAAGAACCGACAATGCGGGTTAATGAAAAAGCGTTACATAATTCTTATATTGATAAACATTTAATGGGTAAAGGAATTTCGGCAGAAGATATTTTAAATTGTTTAAATGATGGCACAGAAGTTACTGCTGAAATTAAAAATCCGCGAATGGGTTCACGATATTTTAAATTAGACGTTCCTAATGGAGCCGGTATGCCAGGACGTTTTGTTTTACCAGATCTTGACGGACCACTAGGTGGAGAAATAGCGAATTGGAATCATGCCTGTGAATTTAAATTTAGACACGGCAAACTCGCACCAGTTATCAGAAAGGATGAATTACCAGAATGGTTAATTAATTTTGAGTCAGTTCTTTATGTTATTATTGAAGAAAATCAATTACCAGATGGTAAATTACAAGTAATGGATGGTCCAACAAACAAAGATCCAGAAGGTAGTTGGATGGTTTCCACAGCTCATTTTGGGCAACCAAGTCGCCTAAAGCCAAGAACTCCGAAAGATTGTTCAGACGCAAAAAAATTGAAACAATATCTTGAAGATTTAGATGGATGGGCTAGAGAACAAGATAGGATAGTCTTTACAGACCTTGAAGTGGATGGACAAGTTGGATTAGCACAAGAGTCATTTACTTCCGACGATGAAAACTTTGAACAAAAAAGGATGATAAAATATCAAGGGGATCAAATTAAATTATTACAAAAACAAATAGAAGAATTACGTAAATTAATCCAAAAAAAATAATATGGCAAATTTACTTAACTTTAGAAAAAATCTTTGTGAAATCGGTAGGGCTCTTTTTGATGAAATGCCAACTGTGTCAGGTTCTTATGGACAATATAATACAAATAATGAACCGAAATTTGAATTAACGCATGAAGAGATTGCTTATAATCAACACATTAGTAATTGCAAAGTGTGCAGTGAAGTAGCAAATAATAAAATAAAATAATAAAATTTATGGAAGAACAAGAAAATCTAAACATTGAACAAGTACCCGAAGAATTAAAAGTTAAGCTAGCAGAAATTAAAACAACAATCGAAGAAAATATCCAAAGAGTTGCTAAATTGGGTAAGTGGCCTGAATATATTAAACCAGATTCGTTATTAGAGCGTATTCCACAATCCTCAGAAAAAGATGCACCTGGTTTTGATGCTGGTATTGCCTGTGCTTTGAATTTAATTCCTGAAGATAAGCAAGAACTTACAGCAGAACTTCATGCTAATTATACCAGAGAAGCCGTATTACAGGTTCGTCAAGAATTAATGAATATGAATGCCGATTCTGCTACTTCATGGTGGTTAGCGGCTTGTTCTCTTTGTAAAGAAGGTCAAGTTAATGTAGAACAATTTTTACAACAAATTGAAGATTTTAAGAATTTAATTATAAATAAAATAGCACGATTAGAAGCGGCAAAAAAAGAATACGAGACAATGACTTCTGGTTTTAAATTAGTCGATGGTGTACCTTTTGGTGAGAAAGACGGGTGTATTCAGGGAGCATATATTGCCGGATACCCCTTTGGTTCAATGTATGCTAGTAAATATGGATTATATTTTGTTGGCACATATGAAGACTCTTTGGGTCTTGAGGATTTTAAATGGTCAGAAGAAAAAGACGCTAGAGGACGTCCTAAAAGTGGTCCTGTTTTTGGTAGTAAACAGTTTGTAAAATGTTCAAATGAGGAAGAATGGAAACTGGTAATAGAAATAGTTAAGAAAAAATTTAAAGAAGAAATACCAAATGACACAAACATTTTAAAATGAAGGGATGAATAATGCTTCTAAAAAATATGTACAATCAGGACAAAGAGTTTCTGCTTAAAGCAATAGAAAAAGCAAAGGAATCTGTCGCTCATGGCGGATTTCCGGCGGGAGCTATCGTCGTTAAAAACGGACAAATTATTGGCTCTGGAATAAGTATAGGTGGTTTCCTTAATGATCCCACCGCTCATGGAGAGATGGCTTCCATACGAGATGCTTGTAAAAATTTAAATACTTCAAACAAACAAGTTTTAAACAGCTCCTCGCACCTTTGATCAGATTTTTGTTTAGCTTGTGGATCTAGAGATTCACCCGCAACACGCGAAACGCCCGATGACAATAAATCGTGACTAAGTATCGTGGTTGTGATTTCTTGAACTTCTTCATCCTCTAGTTCTGGGAAACGTTTTTTTACAAATTTTGGAATATCAATGCTACTTATTCTTTTCTCTAAATGCGAAAAATTTTGTTCATCCAGATTAGATCGACCTAAAGAATAATACACAAAAAAAGGCTCGAGGTATTTCCGATACTCATTCCATATTTCCTCACGCAGCTCCCCTGTATATTCTCGGACGACTTCTAAGCTTACTCGGGCACCATCGACAATGATTTCACGTTCTGGTTTAATTGGATTAAGAGCATTTTTTATACCCGCCAGAAATCCATTATCACGCGTTTTTTGAATTTCTTGTGTACGCTTTTCAGAAGCCGCAAAAGGTCTCCTATACTTGTTAAAATCATCAATTAACCCAACTAAAATTGGAATTGTCTGCTCACATTTTTCTAAATAATGATCAAGGTCGGGCTCACCACAATACAAATCCTTTCGAATAGAATCTAAAATTTTCTGTGATAATTCAGAAACAATTGCGTCAATAGTCTGGTCTCTTTTTTCAGCTGCACTGCGTGGAACATTAATCGGAATCTGTGGCATGGCGGCAGCATGGACTCGTGGCCGCTGTTGGTCGCTTAATTTTCTCCCTCGATGGAGGGCTCGCGGGCTTCTCAGCTTTACCTAGTGATTTCAATTTCTCATTTGGTGGCATACTTATTATAATTAATACATAGCATGACGTATATCATATCATAAAAAATACATTTTACCCAACGTAAATGATCTGAACATTTCAAATTTAGCTCACCAACCAATAACCAAAGAAAAAATCCCATCTCGTCGATGGGATTTTTTCTTTGGAGCGGGTAGGGGGAGTCGAACCCCCATTTCGTCCTTGGCAAGGACGCATAATAGCCGCTATACGATACCCGCCCGTGTTTGCGGAGTAAAATTTTTTGCCGAGCGCACGTCACGCGCTACATGCGCGCTCGTTCGTCCTCACCTGCACTCGCGACTGCAGCACAGCTGCTTGCTCGCTTGGTATGCGGGTCTCGTCAAAAATTTACTCCTCAACTTGTGACAAACTTGAGGTTTGAAAGTAATTTATGAGCGAGACTGCGCAGGCGTTGCGGGCCAGTGTCACGCGAAGCGTGACGAGCAATGCCGAGGAAGTTCTGAAATTTCTGCTGAGAAATTTCAGGTTGGTCTCGCGAATAAATTACTTTCAAACCGATTAGCGGGATACGGGAATCGAACCCGTGTCTCATGCTTGGGAAGCACGCATATTACCATTGTACTAATCCCGCGCATGGAGCGCGCCACGCTCCCCTGTGCGACACAGTGTACGCGATCGGCCGACCGCTGTCAAGAATTTGCGTCAGCTCGCGCCGGCTTTTCGGTCTTGATAAACTGATGAACCGATGCGTGATCGAGCCATTCCTGTACACGTGCGATAACCGAAGGATATTTAACCAAAATATGCTGCGCACGCACTTCGGTCGTGACACCCTTCGCGTCTTTTTTAATCTCTTCAATCTTGATGATATGATATCCAAACTCGGTTTTAATCAATCCACTCACCTCACCTTTTTTCATCGAAAATAACGCCTTGTCAAATTCGGGAACTGTATCGCCCCGTTTCATAAACCCGAGCTCACCACCCGCAGCCGCACTCGAATCCTCGCTCACTGCTTTTGCGATTTCCGCAAAATCTTTTTTGCCGGCGCGAACTTCCGCAAGCGCCGCTTCTGCCTTCCCGCGCGCCGGCGCGATAAATGCATCATCACTCAATAATTTCGTTTGGAGGGATTGCAAAACAAGCATTGATTTCACCACACGATCTCGATACTGCTCATAGGTCCACCCAAAATTCGCCTTAATATCCGCCGCAATTTTGTCCTTGCCTCCATTTGCACTTGCAATTGCGTCGAGTTGTTTATCAAGATCCGCAGATGTAATCGACACACCGACCTCTGCAGCAAATTTTTCAGCCGCAATCGTCAATATCTGGCGATGCAACACACGGGTTCGAAATGAATCGCCACCCAACTCTGTCGGTGAACCTGATTTTGACAAATAGAGGGCCAGCGCCTCAGAATCAATTTTTAAATCTTTCCACGTTATGATCGTTCCGCCAACAGTTGCGACCGGCACATGCAGCGCTGAAAAAATTGCCGGCATGATCGGCGTTTTATCGGGCATTCGATATGCAGCAACCGCACCAACGACGAGAACGACCACGACGATTCCGATGATGCCGCTCATGATTCCTTTAATAAATAATTTCTTGTGCTGTGCCGCGCCACCATTTTCTGAAATGGGCGCTTTCTCTTGTTCAATCATTTCGTTTTCCATATATTACTTTTAAAATTGTCTATGTGGAGCGAAGAAATAATACCACCACTTGTACGGATTGGAAAGTTCTTGAACAATTTCCTTTTCAATTGTCAAGGATTTCGTCGCGGTCGAACTCACCGAAAGCCCCGGCGCAACCAAAACAGCCTCGCCCGGTCGTGCAGCCTGTAATTCTTCTCGCGCCCGCTCCTCAACATATGAATCGCTCTGCAATTTTTTCAGCACCTCGAGCGATTCAATTTTACGCTTCTCGAGCCGACTTACATCCGTCTGTAATCTACCAATCTCATGTCGCAACTCATAGTCACGCAAAAAAACACGCAAAAAACTGATCATCAAAAAAATAAATAGGATGATGACGAATACCGTGGTGAGTCGCTGTTTATTTTTTGATCGTGTCGGTTGCATGAGATTGTTTAGCTAAAAAAGATTCTTGCGTTTCGAGAAGAATCCGCTGAATTTTTGCGGGGCGAAAAATCGACGGAACACATAAATCGACGGATCCCCACGCGGATTTTATGTTGATATCCCCATAATGCAAAATCGTTTGCCACGCGCCATGTGTGTGCAGCGAAACATCCTGAATTTTTTCAAACGACGACTGCGAAACAACGCGTTCAAAAAAACCGCGTTGATCAAAATCGATAATCCGATCTGTCGTGATCACAAAAACATTGTGATACCACAAAAAAATTGTTCGAATAAAAATAATCAGCCCGGTGATAAAAAGCAGCAGACCACCTCCGACACCCCACAGATGAAATTTCAGAAGCGGAAACAAAAAGAAAAATGGGATGAGCATGAGCACAGCCGAGACACCATATTTACCCGCATCGACAAAACAAAATCGGCGAATCTCGCGAATCACCCGTTCATGTGGTTTCAATTCGATATTATCAATGATTGCCATGTCTATTTTTTTATGTGGCCAAGCCCCTCGCGCACAACCGCGCGATCGTCCCACGGTTCGAGGCGAAAATGTGGACCAACGATCGCTTGTTCACACCCCTTGCCCGTAATCATAATGATATCGTTTTCTTGCGCTTGTTGCAACGCAAAATTGATCGCGGCACGTCGATCGTCGATGATGACCAAACCGTTTGCTTCATTTTTGCCCGCCGCGCGCGCACCGGACGCAACCATGTCGATGATTTCGCGCGGTGGCTCATCATACGGATCTTCGTTGGTCACGATAACGATCGCCGCGTTTTCCGCCGCGATTTTCCCGAGAATCGGCCGCCGCGCCTTGTCGCGCCCGCCACCCGTTCCCCCGAGAACATGGATGATGCGTGCGTGAGGAATTTTTTTCACCACATCGTATAATTTTGTCATCGCAACAGGCTCAAATGCAAAATCGACCATCACTTTGAATGGTTGTCCTTGATCGATAAATTCTGTTCGGCCCGGAACTGTGGTCACTGTTTTTAAAACGTCCGCTGATTTTTGAAAAGGCACACCAACCGCGAACGCAGCGGTCGCCGCCGCAACGGAGTTATCGACGACGTGCTCGCCGAGCAGTGGCACAAAAAAATCAACCTGCTCGAGCGTAAACGAAACGCCATCACCTCGAATTTCGATCTGCTCGGGAACGAACGCGTGAGCAACATGATCAGTCGCCGCCTTAATCGCCCATCGGCGTTCGGTCGGCGGCTCCAAAAATTCTTGCGCCTGATCGATTGCGCCATTTACGATTGCGGTTTTGGTTACGCCGATTTTTTTGGGCAGCTGCGCGAGATACACAAACAATTTTTTCTTCGCGTTTTTATAATTTTCAAAACTGCCGTGCGCTTCGATATGTTCCGGATATAAATTTGTCAGTAAACACACATCGTAAAAAATTCCTCGATGCCGAAACTGCTCAATCCCTTGCGAAGTTGTTTCGACAATCGCGATATCGCATTTTTCTTGAAGCATTCGCGCAAGAAATCGCTGCGTCCCCCACCGCCCGCGCTGGGTCATCTTTGTTTTGTTGAGCTCACACACATCGCCGATACAAAATTCAATTGTCGACGATGATCCAACTTTATGACCCGCTGCATTCAAGATTCGTCCGAGCAAAAAAATCGTCGTTGATTTGCCGCTGGTTCCCGTCACGCCGATGGTGATCATTTTTTTTGTTGGGTAGCGAAAATACAGCGCGCCGGTTATCGCGATCAGGTAGTGATAGAACTTGAAAATGCGGGCAGGCGTCAAACGGCGGAGCAACGAAAGCATACGAGTAAAGTGGGCGGATTATAGCAAAAAATTTATGCGTGCGCAATCGATTGGCTGAGGTTCCCCGTGTCTTTTCGGTGTGTACAAAAATGTTTAACATTTGAGCCCGAATTGTTTAACATTTTTGTATGAGACATTTAGATAGTACCGAGGGCGAGGTGGGATTCCCCTCGCGGCGTGAGGCCGCTCGGGCCGGAGCGTTCGAAACTCGCCCCACGAGTTTCTCTGCGCTCTTCGAATCCCGCCATCCATGGTCATAACAAAAACTCCCTCTGACGAGGGAGTTTTTGTTATGACCCGGGCGGGATTCGAACCCGCGACCATCAGCTTAAAAGGCTGTTGCTCTACCAGCTGAGCTACCGAGTCGAAGCGAGTGAAAAACAATATGCGTAGCATAATTGTTTTTCCGAGCGAGACGATGGTAGCCACGAGTACCCAAAGGGTACGAGTATCTACCGTCGAGTCGAACCAATCCAAAGCTGCATCATTATAACAATCACGACAAATTTTGCAAGTCCCGCAGCTGCTGTACCATACGCTCATTAGAATCCATCGGAAAAAGCGCGCTTGATTTATCGGCCATCTCCGCGTAACGCGCCGCATCGCCCAGCACATCACGAATCGCATCAAAAAGACACGCAGCGCTCAACGACATCTCGTCAATAACGACAGCTGCACCCGCAGCCGCAACAAACGCAGCGTTTGCTTCCTGATGTGAGCCACGCATCGGTATCAAAATCGCTGGCTTGCCCAATGCACAGATTTCGGAAATTGAATTAAAGCCGGCGCGCGAAACAACCACGTCCGCCACCGCGTATGCGTGTGCCATCTCGCCCATAAAAAATGGGTAGGGGTGATAGAGCGGGTCCGTCAACTGTGGTTGCGCGCGATTCGTGCCGGTCAGATGAATAATCTGAAATTGCCCTGCGCACTCACGCACCAAATCTTCAACAACTCGATTAATCGCATACGCCCCCGTTCCGCCGCCAAACACGAATACGGTCGCCAAATCCGCGCGCAACCGAAATAATTCGATACCTTTTTCGCGCGAACCAACCCGAATACTCGGTCGAATGGGATTACCCGTCACCACCACCTTCTTTTGATTAAACTTCGCGCGGTGCGCCGCAATCGAAACGGTGATGACACGCGCGACCCACGACATCAATTTATTCGCAAGTCCGATTACCACATCTTGCTGATGAACAATCGAGGGAATCCCGAGCGTCCACGCCGCATAATGTACGGGCACTGAAACAAACCCGCCTGCCGTCATCACCACATCAGGCCGCAATTCTTTGAGCAGCGCACGCGCTTGAAAAAACCCTCGCACAACGTGCCACACGTCCGTAACATTTTTAAAATTCCATTCGCGCCGCAACTTTCCGGACGCAATTGTGTACACCGGAATTCCCGCGCGACGCACGAACGGCAATTCAACGCCGCGTTCCGTTCCGATCCACACAAATTCAAAATCAGCCGCATCGTCAGCGCCGCGCAATGTTTCAACCAATGCAAGCAGTGGCGTTACCGGTCCCAACGTTCCACCGCCCGAGAATAAAATTTTCATAGTTTTGATGCATGTGCCGGCGGCGATAGAATTCCCGAAATCACCCCAAACGCCGCGAGGGTGATCATGAGTGACGAACCGCCATGGCTCACGAGCGGCAATGGTAACCCCGTTAGTGGCAACACCGCAAGCATCGCACCGATGTTAAAGACAGTCTGCACACCAATCCACGTGACGGTTCCGATGATAAAATAGCGTGCCCATTCGCTCGAAACGCGCCGTGCACGCGTGTAGCCTTTGAGCACGAGCGCGATGTATGCCATGATCATCAGTGTCGAAATCACAAACCCCATTTCTTCTGCGATGACCGCGAAAATGGAGTCTGCGCTCACTTCAGGAAGATACTGAAATTTTTGTCGCGAATTTCCGAGCCCAAGCCCGAGCGCGCCACCGCTACCAACCGCGACAAGGGATTGTTTGATGTGATAGCCGCTTCCATAGGGATCTTTGTCCGGATTAAATAAAACGGTGATACGTTCCAAACGATACGGCGCGATGGCGACCATGATAGCGACGAGCGCGACGCCGAGCGCCATAACGAAACCAATGTGCTGGAGTTGCGCACCGGCGATGTAAGCCATGATGATCGATGTAGTCAAAAAAACAAGCACGGTTCCGAGATCCGGCTGGATAAGCATCAACCCGCATACTCCGGCTACATAGAGCAAATATTTAAAAAATCCCTCGAAAAATGGACGTTTTAATTCGCGACTATTGCGAGCGAGCCAGCCGGATAAAAATGCGAGAAAGGTGAATTTAACGAGTTCGGCGGGTTGGAGTGAAAATGAGCCGAAATGAATCCAGCTGAGCGAGCCGTTAATTTTAAGTCCGAGCCCCGGCACAAACACGAGTCCCAAAAGCAGAACGGACAAACCGAACATGACACGCCACGATTTTTCCCACCAACGAAGCGGAATTTGCCGCAATAAAATAAATAAAAATATACCCGGAATGACGCCAAACGAAAACTGACGAATAAGAAAATAGTATGCGCTACCAAAACGCTCTGCAGCCGTTGGCGCGGTTGCAGAACCGAGCATCACCAAACCGAATGCCAAAATAATTCCAACGATCGCGAACAATGAAAGCGATTGTTCTTCTTCATGTTCGACAGCAGCGACGGCGACGCGCATAGCGCGAACAAAATTATTTGTGAATGATATCGAGGAGCGCAAGCACCAACGTTATCATACAGGCAACGCTCGTGATAAGCCAGAATCGCATGGTGACACGATGTGCGGGCCAGCCTTTTGCTTCAAGGTGATGGTGATACGGCGCGATAAGAAAAACTTTTCGCTTGAAAACTTTTTTTGAAAATAACTGAATCGCGACAGATGCGGCTTCGATCACGAGAATGATTCCGGCAATCGGCAACAACAAAACGCTGTTCGTAAAAAATGCAACGACCGCGAGCGTTGTCGTAAGCCCAAGTATGCCCGTTTCACCCATATAAAAAAGCGCCGGCGGAATATTGAACCATAAAAACGCGAGCAATGTTCCGACGAGCACCGCGCAAAATGAACTCAAGAAAAATTGTCCGCGCGCAAACGCGATTGCCGCGAATGTTGCAAAAAGTAGCGCGAAAATTCCGCCGGCGAGTCCATCGATGCCGTCAACAATCGATGTGCTGAATACACCGATCAATACAAAAATGAACAATGGAATGTACCACCATCCAACAAATAAATCGCCGACAAGTGGCACGTGAAGCATGTCCCAGCCGAGTTTTGAGTGAAACCAGTACGCACCAACGAGACCGATGAGAAAAACAACGAGCAAACGATGTCGAAATTTGATCCCACCACCTTTTGCGGTGTTTCCAAATCCACCAACAACGAGCAGGTCATCGAGCAAACCGAGCAGCGAACCGGCGATGAGTGTAAAAAATGGAATCCATGTTTGTGAGCGATTCAAAAAGTCTAAATGCCCCACGATACTCGTCGGAAATAATCGACCAAGCCCCCACGCGAGCGCTGCTACGATGATGACGGAACCACCGAGCAAAACACCGGCCATGCGCGGCGTTTTTGTTTCTTTATCTTTGTGGAGCGCTGCAAAAAGCGGCGTTGCACTTCCATCCGGCGCAACGGTTCGCACTGTTTTTTTCCAACATTTGTATTTGTATAAAATTTTGACAACGATCGGTGCGGCAACAAACGCGACAATAAAACCGATCAGCGAAAGCACAGCCATGATGATGAGAGCGGTTCGTGGATCCATAGCATTAATAAACACCGTTAACGCGGAGCATGAGTATTCCAAACCACGCAACGCACAGAGCAAACGGCACGAGCATCCAGACCATAATTAATGCAGCTGTTTTTTGCTCAGCGTGTCGCATTAAAGAATTTCCGACAAGTGCGTTAACAACGGTGACGATGAATAAAAAAAGTGGCAGATATAGACTTTGGCGCGGCGTTCCGAGCGCATCAACGCCGAGTTCTGCCGAGTAATGCAAGAAAATTGGCTGCGGAACACGTGCGAGTGTAATCGGGAGCCACAGTGCATATGCCACGGCGACCACAACAGAAAATATGACGGGGATGAAAAAATCCCCTGTTCGTGCGAATATTTGAGGCATAGAGCAAAATCGACCCATGTGGTTTAGATTATTCCTCGCCAATAAATTCAAAATCTTCTTCTTCGACGCCCTCCGCATGAACCTCTTGAATTTCGGGAACTGCTTCGAGCATTTCCTGTTCAACACCTGATTTCAGGGTCAGCGTCGACATCGGACAACCAATGCATGTTCCCGTGAAACGAATCGTCAAAATTCCTGTTTCAGCGTCAAATGAAGAAAATTCCGCGCCACCTTTGTGAAAAGCAAGCATGGGGGCAATTCTCTCGGAGAGCGCGATTTTGATTGCATCTTCAATTTCAGCCGTAGTTCTTGACATATATTATGTCAATGGAGTATACTCCGTTCACTTAAATTTGGCAATTATCCTCTGGTATGGCACACAAACTATCGGCCGGCTCGACACACCTTGGCCGCGATTCGCAATCAAAACGTCTTGGCGCTAAACTTCACGATGGTCAATCGACCCGTGCGGGACAAATTATTTTCCGCCAACGGGGAACAAAAATCCATCCGGGTAAAAATGTTCGTCGTGGCAAAGATGACACCCTTTATGCTGCAATTGCAGGTTTGGTAGCATTTACCCGCCGCAAAGTCCGCGCATTTGACGGTTCGTTGAAATTACGTACGTTTGCAAACGTAAAATCAAAGTAACCGCGCACTATCTGAAATCTGGATTTGCAATCATCATCGGTCGTTCGAATGTCGGTAAATCGACACTCCTCAACCGATTGATTGGGACGAAATTATCAATCGTAACCAATGTACCGCAAACGACACGCAAAAACGTGCATGGCATTTTGAATTCCGAAGACGGCCAAGTCGTTTTTGTTGACACGCCGGGTGTTTTAAAAGGTGGTCACGCGGGTTTGTCCGGTCGCATGATCGATCAAGTTAAAGAAACCCTCCGCGGCATCGACGTCATTATTTATGTTGTTGATCCGACGCGCGCGATCGGCTCCGAAGAACGATTCACCCTTTCATTAATTCGCAACGCCGCTGCTCCAAAAATTTTGGTGATTAATAAAATCGATTTAAAAAATAAGCCGTACATGGATGATTATCGTGCGCTCGGCGTCGATGAGTTTACCAGCACGATCGAGCTCTCTGCCGGAGAAGGCACGCACGTCCGCGGATTAATCCAGTCAGTTTTTGACGCGATGCCCGAAGGCGAACCGATGTATCCTGACACACAACGCACCAACCTAACTAAGGAAGAATGGGTCGCGGAAATTATTCGCGAAAAAGCCTTGAACGAAGTCCGCGATGAAGTTCCGTATGCGATGCATGTCGTTGTGGATTCCATTGTCGAAAAGGCGGCTGACGACGCACATGGCAAACCCGCGATGTTTGTTATCGAAGCGCGAATTCTTGTTAATGCTGATCGCTATAAAAAAATGTTAATCGGTTCGGGTGGACGCATCATCAAAGAAATCGGCTCTGTCGCACGCAAGGAGCTCGAGGGAATTTTAGACTCACGCGTTTTTTTAGATTTGGAAGTTGAGTGCGACGCGCACTGGAGTGAAAGAATTTAAAAAAGCTCCGGCGGGTCCAACATGTTTTGTTGGTCGCCGAAGCTTTGTGTTACGATGCCACACTCACGCGAATCACCACTTTGGGAATAAATGGCGTGCCATCATCATACTGCGCCCTTTGTTGGTGAGATTCAACTGGTGATACCAACACGGGTCATGACCACGCACTTCACATTTTACGAAGCTGCAGTCAACAAGTGATTGCATGACATCCGTCCATATATCACGATACTTGCCTGGAATTGTTGTGATCCCCAACATGGCCAACGTCTCATCTCGAGAGAATCCATTGCCGTCGGCCTGGGCCAGAACATCAAGCACCCTGCATTGCCTGTCCGAAAGTGGTTGAAACCAAAAAATCCGATAGAAAATCCACCAAACGAAACTCATAAGAACCTCCTCACCACACTATAGCGGCTCAAACCCAGACTACTCAAATATTTTCCGCCTGTCAACCCCTCGATCGTTCGGCGGTTTCAACGAGCACACGCGTCTGCGCATCAATTTCACAATTAACATGGTCACCAACTTTTTTAAATCCAAATGTCGTGACACGAAGTGTTTCCGGAATAAACCAGACCTTATATATTCCTTCGACAAAATCTGCGTCAACGATCGTGAGGCTTGTGCCATCAAGCGCAACAAATCCTTTTGAAAAAATATATTTCATCAACGGTTTCGGTGGCCGAAATGTCATCACCCGATTGTTCGCTGAATCTTCAATGGCGATAATTTCAGCAATTCCATCCACATGGCCGGAAACAAGATGGCCGCCAATCTCCGCGCCGTGCTGGACCGACCGCTCAACATTTACCCGATCTGCCTCTGCGACTGAACCGAACGTGGTGCGCTCGAGCGTCTCGCCCATCGCCTCAAAAAAAACAGTATCCCCCTCTTGTTCAAGCGCGGTCAAACAAACCCCCGCAACACTCACACTCGCGCCGCGCGCAAGCCCTGCGCAAAACTCCGGAGGCATTCGCACACCAAATTTCGTCAGCCCCTCCAATCGCGCAACACGCGTGACCTCACCCATTCCACTTACAATTCCGGTGAACATACCGCAAAATATTTTTTAATCAATTCGATGTCGCGCAGAATTTTTTCCCTAAGCCGCGCGACATCTGAAATTTTTTCAAGCTCACTCACCCATTCAATCAACGTAACGTGGACCGTCTCATCGTACCGCTCGACAACACCATCATCAAACAGATGCACTTCGAGCTTCGGCGTGTCAGATTTTTTGAAATCACCACCAACAATTGCAGCCCCCAACAATTCGCGGCCGCCCGCAACGCGAACACGCGCCGCATACACACCGACGGGCACACGAAGGTCGCCTGAATATTTGAGATTAATTGTGGGAAAACCGAGTGTACGCGCCGCCTGCAAACCTCGAACCACAACACCTTCAACGATAACCGGTGTCATACCCGTTATTTTCCGGTCCTCAAAAACTGCACTGCGCGTTGAATTGTTTGATCTTTCAACGGATCTTTCAAAAAACCACGATTCGCGTCGTCTGCGCCAGATTTTTTTTCTGTCAAAACAATATCAGGTTGTATCCCTGATTCGTTAATCGACCGATCGAGTGGTGTAAACCAAAGTGCAACGGTCAATTTCAAGGCGGAACCATCCGACAACTGTTCATATTCTTGAACAGAACCTTTACCAAATGATTTTTGACCGATCAGCTTCGCAACTTTATGATCTTGCAGCGCGCCCGCAACAATTTCCGACGCACTCGCTGAACCTTCGTTGATCAAAACTGTTGTTGGAATCCCTCGCAACCGATGTAAACCATTGCTCGAAAATTCCGTGCGCTGAACACTACCGTTACCTCGTTCTGCAACGACAATCTGATTTGGTTCGAGCCATTCACTCGCAAACGCAATCGCACCTTCAAAATAACCGCCCGGATCATTTCGAAGATCAACAATAATCCCCTTGATCTTTTTTTCCTGAACTTTCGCAATCGCATCATTAAATTGTGGTATCGTCTGCTCGTTAAAACTGGTGACGGTCATGAGCATGATATCGCCCGGCAAAATTTTCTGCGTTACGCTTTTGAGTTCAATTTTTTTTCGTGTGATCACATAATCAACGCGGGATTTTGTATTCACGCGCTCAATCGCAAGCGTCACCGTCGTTCCTTCATGCCCGCGTATTCGTTTTGCGGCCTCTTCGGAAGAAAACCCCGTTGTTTCTTTGCCGTCGATCGCCACGATAAAATCACCCGCACGAATTCCCGCAGCTTCTGCAGGGCTGTCCGGCAACGGCGTAACAATCACCACGCGATTATTTTTCATTCCGATCTCCGCACCAATGCCAAAAAATGTGCCCTCGAGTTCTTCTTGAAATTGTTGCGCAATTTCAGGGGTAAAATAGACCGAGTAGGGATCGTTGAGCGATGCAACCATGCCCGCAATTGCGCCTTTGTACATTTTTTGCTCATCCCCCGGACGATGCACAAATTTCGTTTGAATCTTATTCCAAATTTCCCAAAACTCCGTAAAGTCAACGTTCGGGCGCGTGCCCGAATTTTTTAATGCGCTCGTGGTAAATTTATTTTGCGTCGGCGCGTGTGTCAAAACTGACGCGCGCCCGATCAACACGCCGACCACTAATAATGCGATTGCAAA
>JAHFHU010000018.1 GCA_023246755.1 Candidatus Magasanikiibacteriota bacterium | reverse complement strand
CATTTTGTAATTCCGCAAGTGTTATATCCGCGGACGCAATTTTCACCGCGCTCATCGCTTCGTCAAGCAGATCGATCGCCTTGTCCGGAAATCTTTTCTCCGGAAAATATTTGTGCGCAACGGCAACAGCGGCGTCAATCGCGTCGGGACCAACGGTGATTGCGTGGAATTGCTCGTAGTGATTTTTGAGATGCGCCAACATCTCGGTCGTTTCTTCGGCTGACGGTTCGCGCACCTGCACCGACTGAAACCGACGTTCGAGCGCGGCGTCATGCTCGATATGTTTTTTAAATTCGTCAAACGTTGTCGCGCCGATAACACGTAATTCACCGCGCGCGAGTGCGGGTTTTAATAAATTTGCTGCATCGAGCGTTCCATTTGATGATCCTGCACCAACGATCGAATGAATTTCATCGATGAATAAAATAATATCAGGATTCGCCCGCACTTCGTCGACGAGTTGTTTGATGCGCGACTCGAATTCGCCGCGATACATGGTGCCCGCGATCATGAGACCGAGATCAATCGCAAAAATTCGTTTGCCCAAGAGCGTTGGTGGAACAACACCCGCGACGACACGTTTCGCCAGCCCTTCGACAATCGCTGTTTTTCCAACGCCCGGATCCCCGAGCAGGAGCGGATTATTTTTTGTGCGACGCGCGAGCACATGAATCAGCCGCTCAATTTCCGGATCACGTCCGATGACGGGATCGATTTTTGCTGCGTGCGCAACGTTGGTGAGCTCTTGTCCAAAATATTCGAGCGCCGGCATTTTTTGTTTTGATTGCTTTTCAGTTAATCCTTTCCAAATCTGTTTGGTCGCGGGCGAACCCCACATTTGAGTTAATAAATCCGGAAGTTTCCCGGCGCTTTTGAGCGCGACATCAAGTTGCTGCTCGAGATCTTTGCGTTTGACTGTACCGTTATTCAAGATATGCTCAACGTCCGCGGATTCGATACTGATGAGGCCAAATAAAAGATGTTCAGTTCCGATGTACGCATGATTGTCGAACGCGGCGCGCGCGACCGCTTTTTCAATTGCACGTTTTGTGCTCGGCGCCAAAACGATTGTTCGATTAAGCGGGACGATTTCCGTGTCAGTTAATAGATGCGTGAGTGATTCGCGGTGTACACCGGCGCGATGCAAAATTTCTTCACCAATGCTGCCCGTTTCCGTTGCGAGCGCACACAACACATGCATCGGATTTACGACATGTGTGCCTTGGAGCGCCGCATGATTAAATGAGCCAATAATCACATTACGGAAATGGCGCGTTGCTTTGTCAGTGAAGAGGCTGGGGTTCATACACGTAATTTGTGTGAGCCGATAATTAAGGTGTGAAGCGCGTGGAGGTGTGCGTCGGCATCAAGCAACTCGTGCTCAATTTCCATATATGCGTTTTTGAGCAGGAGTGCCGGATGGTGTTTACAAAAAACGATGACGGTGCGAATTTCTTTTGATAATTTTTTTTCTTCCTCGAATTGATCGCCGAGAAGTGCCAAACCAAGATTTTTGAGTTGACGCGCGCGCTCGGTTGATTCAACGAGTTTATACAATTCATGCTCATGTGTTTTGAGATACCCGCGTGCAACAGCGATTAACTTTGGAATCTGGGTGTAGCGTCGTTGTCGCTGTATGTTATAATCTCGCCATGCGTTTGAAAAGGGCATATGATTTGATGCGGTGATCATACCGTATTCAGCCCAAAACGTCAACAAAATAGCTATGTTGCAGCCAAAAGTTTTTAAGGCGTACGATGTGCGTGGAATATACGGGGTCGATTGGGATGCGTCGGGTGCGGCGTTAATTACGCGTAGTTTTATTGAACAGTTCGATTTGAAACAAATCGTACTCGGGTGGGATATGCGCGTGTCGAGTTTGGAAATGGTTGCAGCGATCGAATCCGCGGCGGTTGCGGCGGGGGTGCGCGTCGTTAAGGTCGGTCTTGTCACGACGCCGGTTTTATATTTTGCAACTGCCGGCTATGCGGGGAATGATGGGGGAATCATGGTGACGGCGTCACACAACACCGGTGAATGGAATGGGATGAAATTGCTGCTCGGCAACGGGATGCCGGTTGGGGAGGCGAGCGGGTTGCTTGAAATTAAAGAGCGCGCGCTGCAGGGCGAATTTATTGATGCGGCGACTGCGGGTTCGATTGAAACGCACGAAGTTTTGGAAGATTGTTTTGACAAAGTTTTTTCGATTATATCGCTTGATCCGACGAAACCAATCTCTGTTGTGATTGATTGTGGAAATGGGATGGAGGGCGCGGTGATCCATCGATTGCTCGCGCGATTGCCGATGATCGCGGCGCACGTGATGTACGACACGCCGGATGGAACCTTTCCACATCACGAAGCGAATCCGTTGAAGTCTGAGACGTTGGTGGATTTGGAAAAAGAAGTTGTGGCGCGTGGGGCGATGATGGGGATCGCGTTTGATGGTGACGGTGATCGGGTGGGATTTGTTGATGAGCGTGGCCACGAGGTGAGCGCGGATGTGCTCGTTGCGCTCGTTGCGCGCGAGTTGCTCACAACACATGCGGGGGCGTGTGTGCTGTACGATTTGCGGATGCGTCGTGCAGCCGCGCGCGCGATCGTGGCTGCGGGCGGCGTTGCGGTTATGTCGCGCGTGGGACATGCGTTTATAAAAAAACAGATGCGCGAATTGGACGCGTTGTTTGCGGGCGAACTTTCTTGTCATTTTTATTTTCGTGATTTTTTTAGTGTTGAGTGTGCGGATGCGATGATGCTCTGCGTTTTAAAGTTGTTGCAAACAACGGGGAAGCCATTGTCAGAACTTGCGCGCGAATTTTTAACTGATGTACATTCCGGTGAAATTAATTTCGAAGTACATGACCGACAAGGTGCGCTTGAGTTGTTGGAGGTGACATATGGCGCGCGTGCACATTCCGTTTCGAAAATGGATGGGCTATTGTTCGACATGGGTGATTGGTGGTTTAATGTGCGACCATCAAACACCGAACCACTTTTGCGTTTGAATTTGGAAACGCAAACGGTGGCGATGACCGAAGAAAAAGTTAATGAAATTAGAAAACTTATTACATCCCTATGATTCTTTCTGCACTTTTTTCAATCGCGGTATTTGTGGCTGTGCTGTTTGTACTCGTGATCGTGCATGAGTGGGGGCATTTTTTTACGGCTCGACGATTTGGTGTGCGCGTGTATGAATTTGGGTTTGGTTTCCCCCCAAAAATTTGTAAAATTTTTCATAAAAACGGAACCGATTTCACCGCCAATTGGATTCCGCTCGGCGGGTTTGTTCGATTGAAAGGCGAAGACGGGAGCGACGCACATGATGCGGATAGTTTTGCGAACAAGGCGATGTGGAAACGGCTCGTGATTTTATTCGCGGGAGTTGCGATGAATTTTGTGTTGGGTTTCGTGATTTTTTTTGGTTTGTTTGCGCATGGGTCAGAAATGGCAACGGCTGATGCGGGTGCCGGCGCTGTTTTTTCGAATGAACGAATCGTGATTGGCGCGGTAATCGCCGGAAGTCCAGCCGCGCGTGCGGGGTTTTTGCGTGGTGACGAAGTTGCTGTTATTAACGACATCTCGATTAGTCACGCGGAACAAGTTCCCCAAATCGTGAAAGCGCATGCGGGTCAGCCGCTTAACATAACCGTTCGACGATCGGGTAGTGAGAAAAAAATGACCGCAACTCCTGTTGAGTTGCAGCCCGGCATGGTTGCGATTGGATTGCAGGTGTTTGATGTTGCGTTTGTTCGGTATCCTGTGGTTGCTGCGCTCAAACAGGCGGGACGGACAACGGGTGAAATCTCGCAACTCATTTTTAAAACGCTCGGAACAATCGTGTCAAAACTTGTTCGGCACGGTCAGCTCGAACAAGGGGTGAGTGGTCCCGTTGGGATCGCGGCGGTTACGGGGACCGTTGCGCGCGCGGGGTGGACACCGCTGCTGCAACTCACGGCGATGCTCTCGATCAATCTCGGGATATTAAATGCGCTGCCGATTCCGTCGCTCGACGGCGGTCGCGCGCTGTTCGTGGTGCTTGAAAAAATAACGCGTCGAAAAATGCGCGCGGATATTGAGCGCGTCGCACACATTGTTGGGTTCGTGCTTTTGATGGCGCTGGTGATTGTGGTGACGTATCGTGATATACTGGGACTTATCAAATAACTTTTCGTATGTTTAAACACATCGTTCATTTTATTCTTCATGTATTTATAATTTTTGCGACGGCGTGGCTGCTCGCAATGGCAACAACTGGTCATCAACTTGAGTGGGGAAGCGCGACAACAATTTTGCTCGGCATGATTTTCGGCCTGCTCGTTGTATTTTTTGTGTCGAACGCGGTTGCTCGATCCAATAATTTGGGTGACGCGGTTTCTGTAGAATTAAATAAGTTGCGTCGCATCCACCATCTCGCGCGCGCATTTTCTCGGAGCGAAAATCAGATTCCTTGGTTTGATCTTGTTCGCGAAGCAATTGAATCATATCTGCACGCGTTTGAAGTTATTCCGTTTGCGCGTTACGACGACACCAACGAAATGTTTCGTCGAATTACGCAGCAATTATACGGCTTTGATAAAATCGTTAGCAAAAAAGGCGAACTTTTATTTGCAGAGTTGATGACGATTTCTGGTCAAGCAACTGAGGCGCGCCAGAAAATTCACGGACTTCGATTCGAGCGAATGGGCGTGTGGTCGTGGGGTGTGTTGGTTTCTGTTGCGGGCGTTCTTACCACCGTCACGCTCATTTCATACGGAGACGATTTGGTGAATCGTTACATTGCAGCCGCGGTCGTCGCGTTGATTTTGTTACTGCTCGATTTTGTTTTTATGGTTGATACGATGCAGGTGCTCGACAACAATAAATTTACAAAAAAATACGTCGACAACATTGAGCGGATGGGTTTTTGGCCGGAAGAAAAAAAATAATCGCGTGACCTGTTGATAACTTTTATGCTATAATATTTTTATAGCTCCTTAGCTCATTCATATGCTTATCACCGATAGTAAAGACATCTTAAACATCGTGGTCGCGTTTTCAGTTTTGTGGGTCGCGTTATTTATTTCGTGGCTTCTCTATTACGCAACACAAATTTTACGACATGCAAATCAGATTGTTTCTGAAGTTCAAGAACGCATTCATGAGCTTAATGAATCAGTTGGATACATTCGTGATAAATTGGAACTCGTCGGTGCCGGGGTTGGGTTTATCATGGACGGACTCAAACTCGTAACGGGGAAAATGATGGGATCAATGGGTGAGGAATATGAAAACGAGGGAAACGAAGGTGTAAAAATTGCGAAGAAAAAAGCGACGCGCGCGATTAAGCATCTTTCACGCTAGCACGACTTTTCAAACTTGAATAATAAAGCACTTGAGAGTAACATCTCAGGTGCTTTTGTTGAGCGCATTGATATGTCATTTGTTCACCTGCATTGCCACACACATTACTCACTTCTTAAGGCGTTGCCTCAAATTGATGATCTCATCAAAACGGTGAAGGAGCAGGGGATGACTGCGATCGCACTCACCGACAATGGCGCGCTGTACGGTGCGATTGAATTTTATGAAACGTGTAAAAAAGAGGGGGTGAAGCCGATTATCGGCTGTGAGTTGTATATGGTTTCTGATCGTGCGGATCGATCGACGAACCAGCAAAGTCCGTTTCATCTAACGGTGCTCGCGCAGCATTATGAAGGGTATAAAAATTTGATGCGGTTAGTTTCGCGCGCCGCGATTGAAGGATTGCACGAAGGACTTCCGCGCGCGGACAAAAATTTACTTCGCGAGTTGTGTGGTGGGCTCATCATTTTATCCGGTTGTAAACAAGGTGAAATTGCGCAATTAATTTTAAGTGGCAACAAAGAAAAAGCGCAACGTGTTGCGGAAGAGTATCGCGAGTTGTGTGGCGCGGAAAATTTTTATCTCGAATTACAAGATCATCCTGATTTGGATGGACAATTTGTGGTGAATGAGGGGTTGCAAGACATCGCACGCGCGACCGGAATTCCGCTCGTCGTTACGCGTGACGTGCATTACATCAAACCGGACGACGCTGAAGCGTGTGAGATCACACAATGCATTGGCGTGGGCAAGACAGTCCATGATCACCGCAACGAATCGCTTGTTGATATCGATCGATCGCTTTCGACCGTTGAGCAAATTCAATCACGTTGGCGACATTTGCCCGAAGCGCTTGAGAACACGGTCAAAATTGCAGATCGAATTAATATCGAAATCGCGTTGAACGTTTGGCATTTTCCACCGATTGAAAAACCTGATGATAAAACATACGATGAGGTGCTTCGTGAGCAGGTGTATGAGGGGATTGCGCGGTTGCTACCCGAGGTGACGCAAGAAAATCGCGATCGACTTGAATACGAACTCGGGATTATTAAAACAAAAGGATACGCACCATACTTTTTGGCGGTTGCGGATTACATTTTGTGGGCGCGCGAAAAAGGAATCGTAACAACGACACGTGGAAGCGCGGCGGGTTCGTTGGTTTCGTATGCAATCGGTATTGTTGCGGTGAATCCACTTTTTTTCAAGTTGCCGTTTGAGCGTTTTTTGAATCCGTTTCGTCCGTCACCGCCGGATGTTGACGGTGATTTTGCGGATGATCGACGCGAAGAGGTGATTGAATATGTAACGCAAAAATATGGCAAGGATCGTGTTGCGCAAATTATCACCTTTGGAACGATGGCTGCGCGTGCGAGCGTGCGTGATTCGGGTCGCGCGCTCGGATTTTCCTATGGGTTTTGCGATCGCGTTTCAAAATTGATTCCGTTCGGCGCGCAGGGAACGCCGATGACGATTGATAAAGCGCTTGTCGAGTCGCCCGATCTCAAACGAATTTATGATGAGCAGCCAGATGTGCAACGACTGCTCAACATCGCGCGCAAGCTTGAAGGCAACGCGCGCCACACATCGATTCATGCCGCCGGAGTTGTGATTTCGCCCGAGCCGCTGACGGAATTTTCGCCGGTGCAGTTTGAAGTTGGCGGTTCGCATCTGACAACACAATACGAAATGCATTCCGTTGAGACTGCAGGTGTTTTGAAAATGGATTTTTTGGGCATTCGTAATTTATCGATTTTGGGAAATGCGGTCACACTCATCAAACAGTTGTACGATGTTGATATTGATTTGCAAAAAATTCCGTGGGACGACAAAAAAACATACGACATGTTGGCGCGTGGCGAAACGGTTGGTGTGTTTCAATTGTCGGGCGCGGGGATGACACGGTATTTAAAAGAGCTGCGCCCGTCGTCGATTTTTGACATTATGGCGATGGTCGCATTGTTTCGCCCGGGTCCGATGGATTCGATTCCGGAATATATTCGACGCAAACATAATCCGGCGCTTGTTACTTATTTGGATGATCGGTTGAAAAGCGTGCTTGATCAGTCGCTCGGAATTTTGGTCTATCAAGATGATGTGTTATTAAGCGCAATCGAGGTCGCGGGTTACAATTGGGAAGAGGCGGATAAATTTCGTAAGGCGATGGGAAAAAAAATTCCGGAAGAAATGGCAAAACAAAAGTTGAAATTTTTTGCGGGCTGCCTTGAGGGTGGAATGTCTCAGGACAAAGTTGAAATTTTGTGGCAATTGATTGAGCCGTTTGCGGCGTATGGTTTTAATAAGTGTTTAACAGGAGATGCCTGTATTGTGGATGTCGAAACTGGCAAAAGACATACGCTCGCTGAGCTTTATAAATCTCGTAACAATAAAAAAATCTTTGGCGTAGCAGGTGGTAGGCTCAAAAAAATTCAACCGCGATGGATTCGAAGCAATGGGCGTAAAAATATTGTAAAAATTATCACGCGGAGTGGACGTGAAATTCGTTGTACGAAGAATCATCGATTCATGGGATTTAATGGATGGCTGGAGGCGCAAGAATTGTCGAAGGGTGTGCGAATTGCAATGCCACGAACATTAAATGTAGAAATGAAAAAGCGCTTTGATAGATCTAAGCTCGCTGTTCTTGGGTATCTGTTGAGCGAAGGTAATTTATGTCATCCACACGGAATTTATTATTACTCAACACAAGAAAATGAGATTTTTGATTTTATTAAAAATGTAAGATCATTTGAAAATATACGGACAACCATAGATCGTGCTAAGGCAACCGCCTCGGTTTACATTGGGAAAGTAAATAAGAAAGAAAAAAATGGTTTAATGCAGTGGTGTCAGGATATTGGTTTGACTGGTAAAACAGCGTGTGAAAAATTTATTCCGGAATTTGTTTTCGAAATTAATCGAGATGACCTTGCTGTTTTTATTGGGAAGCTGTGGCAGGGTGATGGTTCGGTTAGTGCTTATGATAGTGGACATGTTTATTACGCAACAAGTTCACAGCGGCTTGCCACGGACCTTCAGCATTTATTGCTTCGTTTCGGGATTTGGTCCGTCGTTCACACAAAAAAGTTTAAATACAGAGGGGGGCACAAAACGGGATATACGGTGGAGGTGAGTAGTTACGGGAATATAAAATTATTTGGGGATTATTTTGGTAAATATTTGATTGGTGCAAAAAAGATTGCGATCATTGAATTAATTAAAAAAATAAAAAAAACTTATTCAACAATTAGGGCGCGGGGAACATCAGATACGATTCCCGTCGGCGTTTATGAGGTTATCCGGCGTGAGATGTCGATACAAAATATTAGCGCAAAAAAAATTGCAAAAAAAGCTAATGTTAGTTGGCGCTTGCTACACCGAGATGCTCGGCGTAAGGGCTACTTACGTGGGACAATTGCAGCGATTGGAAAAGCACTTGTTTCAGAAAAATTAATTGAACTCTCCAAGAGTGATTTGTACTGGGATGAAATAAAATCTGTGGCGCCATGTGGTGTCGAAGAGGTATTTGATTTAAGCGTCCCTGAAGTTGAGAATTTTGTTGCAAATGATTTTGTGACACATAATTCGCACGCAGCAAGCTATGCGGTGGTTGCATACAATACCGCATATTTAAAAGCGCATTATTCGTCGGCATACATGACGTCGGTGATGTCTGCGGAAAGTGATGATATCGAAAAGTTGGCGGAAGTTACGCATGAGTGTGAACGCATGGGAATTAAGGTGTTGCCGCCGGATATTAATCACAGTTTTGAAAAATTTGCCGTTGCAAAAGATGATGCGGGTGCGGAAGATATTCGCTTTGGTTTGTCGGCGATTAAAAATGTTGGTGCACACATCACGTCGGTGATTATCGAAGAGCGGCGCGCGCGCGGTGCGTTCTCGTCGCTTGCGGATTTTTTGCAACGCGCGCGCGACAAAGATCTGAATAAAAAATCAATCGAGAGTTTGATCAAGTGCGGCGCGATGGATGTGTGGGGTGATCGCGGTATTTTGCTTGCGAATGTTGAGCGCATGCTGGTGTTTGCACGCGAGCACACGAGCGCGTCGGAAAGTAATCAGGGATCGCTTTTGGGACTTATGGGCGCGCCTGCCGCGACGCTCGTGTTGCAGCCGGCGCCGCCCGCAGAGCTGCCGGATAAATTGCGATGGGAAAAAGAATTGATTGGTTTATATATTTCATCGCATCCGTGCGCTGAATATGCACAATTGTTTGCGGGAAAATATACGGAAGTGGCTAATATCGAAGCAGAGCCTGCGGGTGGGTCTGTTTTGCTCGTGTGTATTATCGGCGAAGCAAAAAAGAAGTGGACAAAAAATCACGACGCGATGATGAACGCAAAAGTTGAGGATCTTTCGGGTTCGGTTGAGGTCATGGTGTTCCCGAAGTCGTATGAAAAAACACAGGCGGTTTGGAATGTTGGAGTGTGCATCGGTTTGCTCGGGAGACGCTCGAGCGAGCAGGGTGACAATAAAATTTTTGTTGAGCATGCGGAAATTTTACAACCGGAAACCGCGCCCGAAACAAAAAAGAAATTACTCGAGATGCTCGAACAACTGCGAAATAAAAAACGGTTTTTTGCAAAACGAGATGAAGTGGTCAAGCCACATATCGTAAGTTCTGAACCCATCACGATTATTAAATCGATAACCATTGATATTCCATCGGATCTTGAAGCGGCAAAAAAAGAAGCGCTTAAAAATTTGCTGGCGAGCAATCGAGGCGACACACGAATTTATTTGAGCGTTCTCGTCGGCGCGCAAAAAAGAATTATTGAAACAGATTTTGCCGTTGCATGGGACGCGGCATTCGAACAACGTGTTGCGGCGCTAATTGGCGATGGTCGAATTGTGCGATTGTGATTTGCTTCGCGCGGCGTCTTCGTATAAGACATTTTTGAACACCATATACCACGGTCTCAAAAAACAAACACGTAAAACTGAATAGAGCACGTATATTACGATCGCTCCAATCGAGTAGGCGAGTGATTGCGGTTTGATAAAAGCATTTGGCAAAAACATCAAGATGATTTGTGGAATAACAATTGCGAGCAATCCCGCAAGCATAAGTCGTCCTGCGATCGCCCACCAGCGTCCGATTACCATGGCGTGACTTGCTTTAAGCGACGCGATTGAACTATTTTTTATCGCCGTGATATCTGCAAACGCGAAAAAACCCGCAAACAATATTCCGGGAATGAGGAGGAATAGTGTGCCGATACCAACGATAAGATTGCGCAGGATTTGTAATCCAAAGTAGCGCGGAATAAGTGGAAGCGCGCGGCGCAAAACCGTAGTGATTTTTAATACACTCGGTTCTGTGATCGCGATCCAATGTGCTGCGCTCATCCACGCACTAACAACAAAGGCACAAACGAGAAAAAGAAATGCGCCGACCCCGATTCCAACAAAGTCAGTTGTAACCGGAGTTGCAATCGCTTGTTGAGAAAGAATCAGTTTTGAACCGATCCATCTGCTAATATTGCCAGCCGGCGTATGCAGCGTAGCGACGAGTGCGAGCGAGCAGAGGGTGAAAATAACAAGCTCGATAACAATGTTCGCGAGTGTGAGCAGCGCATAGTAACTCATGCGGGGTCGATAATCGTCCCAACTTTTTTGAAACAGCGTGTGAATTTCCGAAAGTTGTGTTGTCATAGTGTAATTATTTTATCTCAAGTGAGGGATCTGCGACAAGCCGACGCCACGAAGATTTATATTTATTTTTTGTGAAATATGCAGCCGCACCAATCATCGCAGCATTGTCAGTCGTAAATTCTTTTTCCGGAATGTGTAGTATGGGGCCGATTGATTCCGCAAGCGCAGCGCGTAATGCATCGTTTGCCGCAACGCCACCGCCGAGCAAAACAGTTTTTGGTTTGTATTGCGTGATTGCGCGCATCGTTTTTGCGACAATGACATCAACGATTGCGGCTTGATACGACGCACAGCCATCCGCGATTTTTTTTGGTGTCAATTTTTTTTGTGCTTCAACCCACATGCGCCCCGAAGTTTTCAAACCTGCAAAACTAAAATCGAAATGTGGATCACGAAGCATCGGCCGAGGAAACGCGACAGCAGTTTTATTACCGCGAATCGCGCGACGTGAAATTTCAGGACCACCCGGATACGGGAGACCCAAAACTTTTGCAAATTTATCGAATGCCTCGCCCGCTGCATCGTCACGTGTCGCGCCAAGTTTTTTCCAGCTCGTTGGATTTTTCATCCAGATCAACTCCGTGTGGCCGCCAGAAACTATTAACGCGAGCGCGGGAAATTTTGGGAGCGGCGCGCCGTTTGCAAGCGAAGAATAGATGTGGCCGACCATGTGATTAACGCCAAACAACGGAACGTCCCATTCGGCAGCCAATAATTTCGCGGTGGTTACACCAACCCATAAACTCGTAACGAGTCCGGGTCCGCAGGTCACCGCAATTGCATCGATGGGAGGTTTTTTTATCGCGCGTACTGGATCAAAACCACAGCGCGCGAACAACTCTTCGAGCAGTGGCACAATGGTTTCCGCATGCGCGCGGGCGGCGACTTCCGGAACAACACCGCCGAATCGCCGATGAATGGGAATTTGTGATGCGGCCACACTCGCGAGTGTTCGCACTCGAGTGCCGGCGCGACCTTCGACAAGCGCAATCGCCGTGTCATCACACGATGTTTCTATTGCAAGAATTTTCATATAAGCCGTTCAAAAATTTCGCGTGCGTCTTTTTTGTGTTCGACGATGTCGATAAGTGCGTTTAAGATTTCGAAATTTTTTATGCGCGTGTCGCCGAGAAGCGCCACGAGCGACATGAGTGAAATATATCCTTCGCTCAACGGATTAATTTCGCCGGACGTCACAATTTTTTCACCCGTGCCGCGATTACGCGAGTGTGGGCTTGTGCCGGTTGCGATCAAATCACCAAGCCCCGCGGGTCCATCCGCGGTGATTGCCTCGCCGCCGAGCAACGGCAAAATCTCTCGCATCTCTCGAATCGCGCGCGTGACGAGCCATCCTTTGCGATTTGCACCCCAACCGAGTCCATCCGCTATGCCGAGCGACAGTGCATAAATATTTTTAAGCACGCCCGCGAGTGCAACGCCATGCGTGTCGGTTGAATATTCAAGTCGAAGATCGTGTGAGCTGATGAGTGAACTGAGTTGTTCGTAGTTTGTCGGACTATTTCCGACAAATACGCCCGACGATCCTTGTCCACACAAAATTTCTTCCGCGAGCATCGGACCGATGATGATTCCCCATGGTTGCGTCGGCGAAAGACACTCGACGATAACTTCATCCGTTGTTTTTAACGTTGCGCGCTCGATTCCTTTTGCAAGCGAAATGACAACGGCATCGGATTGCAACATCGGTGCAATTTCATTCAAAACACCACGCACCGCAAATGAGTGAATGCACAAAAAAATCACGTTTGCAGTCGGCACGGTTTCCGTAAGCGGACGTTGATCAGGATTTTTCGACTGATCAACATCAAATAGGGCAACTGATGTCGCCTGTTTTTCGCACATATATTTGAACGCCTGCCCGATGCGCCCGGCGCCGATAATAAGGATGTTCATATAGGATTAGCGCAATCATAACATGAATTTTTCAATTAAAAAAGGCTCTTACCCCGAAACCCGATAAAACGCAACATATTGTGTTGTGAATAAGTTATCAACACAAGATGTAGTGGTTATCCACATTTTCTTTTTCTGCGTAGAGCGTATACTGAACAACGCACGAAACAATCCCGACGCGTTTAACCCTCCTCGTTCTATGACCCCGCTTGTGAGCTCTTGCGCCCTCCTTACCCCCCGAACCGTTTACCGTCCGTTTGAGTATCCACAATATTTTGAATTTTTTAAAAAACAAAATCAGGCACATTGGCTTCCGACTGAAGTGCCGATGGAAAATGATATCTCCGACTATCGATACAATCTGACGCCAGCGGAAGCAAACGTCATCATTCAAATTTTGCGTTTTTTTACGCAGGGCGATATCGAGGTTAATAATAATTACAACACGCGTTTGATTCCTGCGTTTCCAAAACCAGAAATTAAAATGATGCTCTCTGCGTTTGCGGCGATGGAGAGCGTTCATGTGTGGGCGTATTCATATTTGAATGACTCGCTCGGATTGCCGGAACAAGAATACAGCGCATTTTTGCAATACGAAGCGATGCGCAGCAAATATAATTATTTACAAACGTTTGACACGTCGACGCCGGAAAACCTTGCGATCAATCTTGCAGTGTTCGGCGGGTTTGTTGAGGGGGTGAGTTTATTTGCCTCGTTTGCGATACTGATGAACTTTCCGCGTCTTGGAAAATTGCGCGGCGTCGGACAGATTGTGACATGGAGCATTCGCGATGAGACGTTGCACAGTCGTGGTGTGTGCCAATTGTTTCGTGATTTTATTTCCGAAAATAAAAATTTATGGAACGATGCATTTCGTGAGCGACTCTATACTGCGTGCCGCGACATGGTTACGCTTGAAGACAGTTTTGTCGACGCGTGTTTTTCGATGGGGCCGATTCCCGGACTTACCGCACAACAGGTCAAGGAATATATTCGTTACACTGCCGATAGAAAATTACATGAGCTCGGACTTGATATGATGTATCATGTGCAGAATCCGCTCGCGTGGCTCGACATGATGGTCAATGCAAAAGAGCATACAAACTTTTTTGAAAATCGCGCGACCGAATATGCGAAGGGCGCGATTCTTGCGGACTGGTAATTTTTTCAGCGGCCGATTCCTTATTCATCACCCTATTTTATGCTTTCATACACCTCTGTAATTGACGCTCTCTCGAACAACGACTTAAAAAGCGCGCGTGATTTGCTGCTTGAAGAAATTTTGAAAACAACGGAAACAAAACAGAGTTGGGATTGTCCGCATTACAAAACAGATCGGGCAGTGCAAGAAAGCATCGTGCTGCATCCCGAGAATAATTCACTGCACTCATATTTTGGTCTTGAGAACATGCGTGATCGATATTTTTTGCGCGACGCGAGTGGTGAGATTTGCGAAAATCCACAAACATTTCTTGCGCGTGTTGCAACGGGTATGTCGCGGGATGATCGTGAGTTCGCGCAAAAATTGTATGACATCATGAGCGCGTGTTGGTTTGTGCCTGCAACGCCGGTGCTCATGAATATCGGCACGAGTAAGGGCCTCCCGATTTCATGTTTTCTCAACACGGTGCCAGACACGCTCGAAGGAATTTTCGATTTATATCGTGAGAATGCGTTTCTTGCAAAGAATGGTGGGGGTATCGGAACGGATTGGTCGCAATTGCGCGGGCAAAACGCGCCGCTCAAATCGAGCGGGCTTCGGTCATCCGGCGTGATTCCATTTTTAAAAATTATGGATTCGGAAACGATTGCTGTTTCGCGCAACGGTATTCGTCGTGGCGCGGCTGCGGCGTATTTGCGTGTTGATCACCCGGATATTGAAGAATTTTTGGAAATGCGCAAGCCAACGGGCGGCGATCCGGATCGTAAATGCATGAATCTCAATCACGGAGTTGTGATCACGGATGAATTTATGAAAGCCGTTGAGGCGGGCGTCGAATATGATCTCATCGATCCGCATTACAAAACAGTTTCAAAAAAACTATCTGCCGTTGAGATGTGGCGAAAAATTTTAACATTGCGCGCAGAAACGGGGGAGCCGTACATTATTTTTATCGACACGGTCAACGCCGCAGTTCCACAACATCACAAAGATCTCGGACTTACGATTCGCCAAAGCAATTTGTGCACGGAAATTGTGTTACCAACGAACGAAGAGCGCACGGCAGTTTGTTGCCTCGGCAATCTGAATCTCGAGCGATGGGACGAGTGGAAAGAGCGCGTCGACGAAATTACATATCTTTGTGTGAAGGCGCTCGACAACAACCTCGACACCTTTTGTGAAATGGCGCCATCAAAAGAATATCAGAAAGCAATTAATTCCGTTCGTCATGAACGATCGATCGGGCTTGGTGTGATGGGGTACCACGGATATTTGATGAGCAAGGCGATGCCGTTTGAAAGTGTGCTTGCGCGAAACGCAAACAAACAAATTTTTAAAATCATCGGCGAAGCAATACGTGCGGCGTCAACGAAACTTGGTGAGGAGCGCGGACTCCCGCTCGACGGAGGAACGCGGCGTAACACATACGCGTCGAGCATTCAACCGACTGCGTCGACTGCGTTTATTTGCGGCGAAGCAACGCCGTGTGTCGAGCCGATTTCCGGAAATGCGTATCTGCAAAAAACTTTGTCGGGGTCGTTTCTCGTTAAAAATAAATTTCTTGAGCGCGTGCTTGCATCAAAAAATGCGAACACGGCCGACACATGGAAAGATATCATCACCGCAAAGGGGAGCGTGCAACATCTTTCGATTTTGAGCGACGAAGAAAAGGCGGTATTTCGGACGGCGTATGAAATGAACATGCGCGAAATTGTTCAGCAGGCTGCGGATCGTCAACCGTATATCGACCAAGCGCAATCGATCAATCTATTTTTTTCGACGCCGCTCTCCGGAAAATATCTGAACGATGTTCACACGCTCGCATGGAAAGCGGGGATGAAATCGCTGTATTATTTGCGCAGCGCCGCCCCGATCGAGGCCGAGAATATCAGTGTAAAAACGCAAAAGCGCGATTTGGTTAACGAAGAGTGCGCGGTTTGTCAGTAAATAAAAGCGCGGAGTGTCAGGCAGGACACTCCGCAGTTGGTTGTTGTTACGCACTGCCATGCGTTCGCCCGACGTTGATTTAGTTGGGCTTAAAGGTACAAGCGCCGCCGATGCAGACGTTTTTGAATCCGTCCGGCACACCTTTCGCGGGACATGTTCCATACTCACCGTTTTTGACGGGGAGAAAGAAACATCCGCCGCTTTTTGCGTACTTGTTGTCGCACGCGTCGAGGGTGCAGTCGTTGCCGTCGTTGCACGTTTTTAGCGCGCCTGACTTACACGCCCCTTTCTCGCAGAAATCCTTTTCCGTGCAGACGTTGCCGTCTTCGCACGATCCGGGACCGCTTGAGATATCGGTAAACACGCACCCCGAAGATGGGTTGCAGGAATCACTCGTGCACGGATCGCCGTCCGTGCATTTTTGGAACTGTCCCGATGTGCACGTTTTGTTCACGCACACGTCGTTGACCGTGCAGACACTGCCGTCGAAACAATCGGCGCCTGTTTTTGGGGTGTGTTGGCAATCGCCCGTGGCGTTGCACGATTCGACCGTGCACAGATTCCCGTCCTCGCACATGTGGGTCTTATTGTCCGGACCTTCGTCGATGAGGCCGTCGCAATCGTCGTCCGTGCCGTTGCATTTTTCAACTTTGCAATGGGGGACGCACCAGTAAACCGTGTCTGTCGACGCGCCCGGTTCGCAGTCGAATCCCGACGGGCATTCAGACACGCACGTTTTCGTACAGAACTTTTTCCCAACGTCATCTTTCGTGCATAGCCCGGAGTCGCAATCGCTATTCCCTTTGCAGGTAGCGCCGAACGATCCGGGTTGGGTGGCTTCGCCGTCTGCCAAGCCGCCGAGCAGGTCATAGAATGACGCCGGCCCCACCTCTTTGGTGTCGAGCACGTCGGACGAACTTGACGTTTCCTCGGCGTCAGTATCAACGGTTGGCGTTGGGTTTGTTTCGGACGAGCATCCGGCGACAACGAACAAGATCACGATAAAAAACTTCCAGTTCATGGCTACCTCCTGTGTAAAAAGCCATCTGCAAACTATCAGTTTTTTCGTGGTTTGTCAACCCCCTGACAAACCTATTCGCACGCTGCGGGTGTTGTTTCTTCGAAATTACCAGCACAAATGGCGATTTTGTTCGCAAGATCGCACTCCCATGTTCCGTCAAAAGTTGAGGTCACCGAAGAACCCGCGCAGCACGTGTGCAGTTCAGGCCACGCATCAACATCCGTCACGCCATTGCAATCATCATCGACGCCATTACAGAGTTCGGGCGATGGTGTGCGCGGCGGTGCATCACAAATCAGGTGGTTATACGACGGGTCGTATAACCACCGACCGACACTTACGCAGCCACCAACCGTCCGAGTTTCGCATGATCGATTGAAAAATTCATCATTCCAACCGCCCTGACCAGCGCGTGTGCCACCGCCACCGCCATCACCAGCAATCAGAGAAGTTGGCTGTTCCGATAAACAACTACACAAGATAGCGCCATAAGCACACAAGATTTTTTTAAAACACATGTCGACCTTTTTTCGGGGGAGATGTTTTAGAGCCCCTCTACACTGGGTTCCACATGCAGGAGAAATTGTCAAGCCGTCTCGTGTGGAAAAGATGTTGATAAAAAAATCCCCCGTCGACACAGCATTTGTTGATCATTGCTGCTGCATCGACGGGGGTGGTGGGTTACGGACGCGATCCGCACAGGCAACCAGCCTGTGTTGCTTCGGTTGCAGCTATGGGGATCGCTGTTGCGATGTATTGTGGTTCGAAGTCGGTTGAGCTGCACGTGGCATCTTCAACGGATAGGCCGTCGACTGCTTTGGTGCAGAAATCCGTTTTCACCATCGCGGCACACATACCGGGAGCGCCTTTTGGCCACAGCGTCTTGTATAGTTTTCCGACGCTGCCCTGCACAAAGACGTTTTTGTCGATCGCCGCGAACGCTTTGACGTCAGCAACGCACATGAGCGCTGCGTCGGTCACCGTCGCGATGTCCATGCCGAGTTTTGCGCACGACACAAGGCATTGCGTCCACGGTTGGATTCCGATGTCCAGCTTGTAGCAGAAAACGAGTTGCCCATCGAACATGACGTTCGTCGTGCTCGGCGGGCATTTTTTTTCTACGCTGCCACCGCTTGGCGACACGCCATCTTTCCCGGGCTGACCTTGAAGTCCTTGCGGGCCTTGGATGCCGGGTAACCCTTGTTCGCCTTTGGCCCCCTGTTTGCCCTGCGCGCCTTCGGGCCCTTTCTCGCCCGTATCGCCCTTAGCTCCTTTTTCGCCTTGCAGCCCTTGCGGACCGGGTTGGCCTTGCGACGCCGCACTGCCTCCACCGGCGTTTTGGTTCCCCGCGGCGACGCTGTCCTCGCAGCCGACAGCCGCAGCTAACCCAACGATGACAAAAATGACACAGATAATTCGGTTCATGATGCACCTCACGCAACAGGATTGTTGCAGCAATTAACATAGCGCACATGATTGATTTTGTCAATGCGCTATACATGTTCGTCGAAAATAAAATCACCCCGACCCAACACACACTCAAGAAAGTACGCATTGAATCGGGGGTTAGGTTTCCTCGTCGTGACGCGCGCTACTTGCACACGCCCTTGACGCACGTGCCCGTGTCGCACGTTGCGCCGTCGGCAAGCACGATGTTCGTGCACTTACCGGTGTTTGCGTCGCACGAGTCGGTTGTGCACGCGTTCTTGTCATCGCACTTCGCGCTCGCGACGCACGAGCCGTCGCTTCCACAGATACCGATTGCTGCGGCGCAGATATTGCCTTTGACGGAGCACGTCGAGGCGAATGGCTGCGGCGTGTGAATGCACTTGGCCGTTTCGTTGTTACACGAATCGACGGTGCACGCATTGCCATCGTCGCACTTGTCTTTGCCGGGCGAGCACACACCCTGCTTGCAGAGGTCGCCCTCCGTGCAGGTGTTGCCATCGTCGCATGCGCCGCTCGTCAGGCTGTTTTTGCAGCCGGTGACTGCGTCGCACGTGTCCGACGTGCAGGCGTTTTTGTCATCGCAGGACGACAGATTGCCCGCACAGGACGCCGACGCATCGCACTTATCATCGTTGGTGCACGCATTGCCATCGTCGCATCCGAGGCCGACCGATGGTTTGAACACGCACGATCCCTGAACGTTGCACGTGTCGATCGTGCACGGGTTGCTATCGTTGCACGACAGCTTCCCGGGCTTGCATGCTTTTTGGGAGCATGTGTCGCCGACCGTGCAGGAATTGGCGTCGTCACACGCGATGCCGTCGGCTGAAGAGTAGACGCAGCCGGCGTTTTTGTCGCACGTGTCGATCGTGCACGGATTTCCGTCGTTGCAATCGACCACCGCGGTGCTCACGCACTTGCCGGCGGTTTCGATGCATGTTTCGTTCTTCGTACACTTGTTGCCATCGTCACACGGTTGCCCGTTGAACGCCGCGAACTTGTATTCGCACGCGCCGGTTGCCGAGTTGCACGAATCGTTGGTGCAGGGATCGCCGTCGACGCAGGGTTTGTTCGGCCCGGACTTGCACGCGCCGCCTTTGCACGCGTCACCTTGTGTACACGCGTCGCCGTCGTTGCAGCCTTGTCCTTCGGGGAGTGGCAAGTAGGTGCACGTTCCCGAAAGTTGATCGCACGAATCCGCTGTGCAGACATTTTGGTCATTGCACTCGAGCTTGCTGCCGGAAAGGCAGATGCCGTTGTCGCAATGGTCGTTGATCGTGCAGGGGTCGCCGTCGCTGCAGGTCGCGTTCGGCGTGAATTTGTGCGCGCACCCTGTCTTTTCGTTGCACGAATCGATCGTGCACGAATTGTTGTCGTCGCAGGTGATCGGCGTTCCCGCGCACGTGCCCGATGTCTTGCACTCGTCTTTCGACGTGCATTCGTTCGAGTCGTTGCAGGGGAGTGGCTTGCCGTCCGCTCCATTTTCAACCGGACTGTGGACGCAGAGCGCTTGGCTCTTGGGGTCACATTTGTCAGCCGTGCAGGTGTTGTTGTCGCTGCACTCGAGCGGTTTGCCAACGCATTTGCCGTCGGCCGAACAGACATCGTTTTGGGTGCAGGGGTTCTCGTCGTCACACAGCGCGTCGGCGGGCTGTCCCGCGCACGGGCCGGCGTCTGCAGAGTCGCCCGCGCTGTCGCCTTTGCGGGCAGCAGCGTTGTCGGTCGTCGAGTCAGGTGGCGGCGCCGCAACGTTTGCGTCGCTCGAGCAGGCTGCCATCGCGAGTACAGAGATTGCCGAAAAAACGATAAAAAAGCGAGACATGGGACCTCCGAGCGCGCAGTGCACGCAGTTGTAATTCGAGCAAAGAACGAGACCGCTGTGGTTTTCGTTTATGCTTGAACGTTTTATAGCTGAATATTCGTATTTTGTCAAGCCCTGGCACGTTAGGGTAATCAACGCTGAAATGGTATACTGGGCACTGCTTTTTATG
>JAHFHU010000002.1 GCA_023246755.1 Candidatus Magasanikiibacteriota bacterium | reverse complement strand
TGGACGATCAAAAGATCGACCAGCAGCTGGAGCTGATGAAGCACCGCGCTGAAAACCACGGCCACGATCTACACCACCGCCACCAAAAGAAGGACGGTATTGCTCACTACGCGGCGCCTCTGAAACAACAACCGCTGATAAATCCGGCACATTTTTTACCGGCAATGGCATACGAATCAAACGCTCAATCGCACGAACATCAGATTTTTGATCGGGCGTTGCGAATGAAATTGCGCGACCCTCGCGACCTGCGCGGCCCGTACGACCGATACGATGGACGTAATCTTCCGCTGCGTCCGGCAAATCAAAGTTCACCACGAGCTCGATCCCCTTCACATCAATTCCGCGTGCCGCAATATCCGTTGCAACCAACACGCGATATTTTCCATTCTTAAAACCGTCGAGTGCGGCGCGGCGCTGGCCAAGCGAGCGATCCGAATGAATCTCAGCAGCCACATGACCACTGCGATGTAACGTTTGTGTGATGCGACGTGCACCATGTTTCGTGCGTGAAAAAACCAACACAGAACCCATCACCTCGCCGAGCAATTTTTCGAGCAACTTTGTTTTGTCTTCCTTTCGCACAAAAATAATTTCCTGCACCACGCGTTCTGCGGTCGTGCCTTGTTGCACAACTTCGACACGAACGGGCAAAGACATGAATTTCGACGCGAGCTGCATAATCTCAGGCGGCATCGTTGCAGAAAACAACAATGTTTGACGCTGTGCCTGCGGCGGAAGCGCTTCAAAAATTCGTTTGATCGCAGGCATAAAACCCATATCAAACATTCGATCCGCCTCATCCATCACCACAATCTCAACATCCTTGAGATTAACATTGCGCTGCTCCATGTGATCGAGCAAACGACCGGGTGTTGCAACGATAATGCGTGGATTCTGACGAAGTTTTTGTGTCTGTGCGTACATCGACAAGCCGCCCATCAAAACAACCGTGCGCATATGAAATGCGCGGCCAACTTTTTCGATAGTCTCCTCAACCTGAAGCGCGAGTTCACGCGTCGGCAAAACGATGAGCGCGCGGCCGCGTGTTTGCTGCAAGCGCTGTAAAATCGGAATCGCAAACGCAAGAGTTTTGCCCGTGCCGGTTTGCGCAATTCCAACAACATCTTTACCCGTAATTGCGATTGGAATCGCCTGTTTCTGAATAGGTGTTGGCGTCGTGAATCGATTACGATTCAAAATATCAAGGAGCGCGGGAGCGATCCCGAGGCCGTCAAAAGACGGCTGCTGAATATTATCTGTCATAGAGTGATTAGTGACCCGAAATGTCTCAATTTAGCCACTCATTCATGACAAAAAAGGAAGTCGAGTCTGGGGGCCCGATAAGCGGACGCCCGAATTAAGAACCTAAGGATACCAAAATCTGAGCCGTTTGTCAATAATTGACGGCCAAACCCCTGCATGTTACCGTCTATCAATATAAAAGCTATGCATCCAAAAATCACCAAAACCATTGCTCGCATCAAAGCGCGGCCATATTTTTCAGCCTTTATCATGCTTGTTGCGATTTTTGCGATCTATCAAATCTACCAAAAAACACATCCAGCCCAAATTCAGATCAAATACATAACGAGTGCTGTCCAAAAAACGACGATCGTCAAAAGCGTCGCGAGCACAGGGCAGGTTGCCCAACTTAATAAAATCGATATCAAGGCATCAAGTTCTGGTCTCATCACTGCCTTGCCCGTGAAGCAAGGACAAACCGTAAAAAAGGGTCAGCTCATCGCCGTCATCGACCAGCGCAACAATTATGTGAGCCTTGCCCAAGCGCGCGCGGGACTCGCCAATGCGCAAGCGAACTATCAAAAATTGATCGCAGGCGCAACGTCAGAAGAAATTCAAATTGCACAAGCGTCCGTTGCAAGCGCGCAAACATCTCTCGAGAACACAAAAAATTCTTTTGCCATCATTGAAAAACAACAAACGCTCGCCATAAAAAATGCAAAAGCAACCTTGCTTAACACAACACCAACAGCGCTCGCGGCAACAAATAATTTATCAACCGCGTCAATCACCATCGGCGGATCGTACAACAGCGTCGAAGAAGGCGCGTACACAATCACTCTCTACACAGGTGGCGACGGTTTGCACTATCTGATTTCAGGTCTCGAAAATTTCGATCGCCCGATCACACCGGGCATCACGATGCCGCTCGGCATGCGCGGACTGACGATTACAATCGGCACAACTGGGTCACTCGTTGCAGGATCAACATGGACTGTTTCACTCCCGAACACGATGTCGAGTAGTTTTGTGAGCAATTACAACTCGTATCAAAGTGCATTGCTTACGCAGATTCAAGCACTCACTAACGCAAAGGCATCGATCGCAGCAGCAGAAAATTCGCTCACGCAACAAAAAGCAGTGCTCGCGCAAAAAATTGCCGCCGCGCAGCCCGCTGATGTCGCCGTCTCGGAAGCGCAAATTGCAACGGCGCGCGCACAACTACTTTCTGCAGAAGCGGCATTTAGTAATAACAATTTGATCGCACCATTTGATGGACAAATCGTCGCGGTTCCTTTGCAAATCGGCGAACAAGCGACAGGCGTTATCGCAACACTCATTACGCCGCAAAAAATTGCCGCACTTTCGCTCAACGAAGTTGATATTGCAAAAATAAAAATCGGTGACAAAGCATCGCTTGCATTCGACGCAATCGACGGACTCTCAATCACGGGTGAAGTTGCACAAATCGATACGCTCGGAACGGTCACGCAAGGCGTCGTAAACTACGCGGTCAAAATTATTTTTGACACACAAGACGATCGAATCAAACCGGGAATGAGCGCCAACGCCGCGATCATTCTTGAAGCGAAATCAGATGTGCTCGCCGTGCCTGCGTCTGCTGTTAAAACGCAAGATTCAAATTCATACGTGCAACAACTTGATGCAAGCGGTAAACCACAAAATATTTCGGTGACCATCGGTCTCACCACGGATACACAAATCGAAATTCTCACCGGACTCACCGCGGGACAAACTATCGTAACTCAAACTATCAAGATTGATCCGAATGCGGCGGCAACAGCAGCAACCGCACGAAGCGCAAATACAAATCCATTTGCCCCACAAACCGGACGCGGTGGTGGCGGTCGCGCGGGAGGCGGTTAAATCTATGATCGAGTGTATTGCTATTAAAAAAACATACGTGTCCGGCGACATGGAAACGCCGGTGCTTAAAGGCGTATCATTCACCATTAACGACGGCGAATTTGTCGCAATCATGGGGCCGTCTGGTTCGGGAAAATCAACACTCATGCACATTTTGGGTGCACTCGATACCCCAACATCCGGCGATTATAAACTCGATGGAAAATCAGTCGCGCAACTTTCAGACGATGAACTTGCTGATGTGCGCAAAAATAAAATCGGATTCGTGTTTCAATCGTTCAATTTGTTGTCACGCACTAGTGTACTTCGGAACGTGGCCTTACCACTTGTGTACGCAGAACTTCCCGAAGACGAACGCGATGCACGTGCAGCAGCAGCGCTCAAAGCCGTGGGCATGGATGAGTCGCGCTTCCATCATTTATCAAATCAAATTTCCGGCGGACAGATGCAACGTGTTGCAATCGCACGCGCACTCGTGAACGATCCTTCTCTATTACTCGCCGACGAACCAACGGGAAATCTCGACACACGAACCGGCGATATCGTGCTCGGCACATTTCAAAAACTCCACGAATCTGGTCGCACGATCATCCTCATCACACACGAACCGTACGTTGCGGAACATGCAGATCGTATCATCACCATCAAAGATGGTGAAATTGTCAGTGACACAAAAAATCCACATGTGCGTTCGATAAAAATATGAAGACAAAAGATTTGATCAGCGAAAGTTACAGCGCACTCACGGTGAATAAAGTTCGCACCGGTCTCACCATGCTTGGCATCGTCATCGGCATCGGATCTGTTATCGCGATGGTGAGCGTCGGACAAGGCGCAAAAAATTCAATCGAGGCAAGCATCCAATCGATCGGATCAAATTTAATTTTAATTTCCCCAGGATCAACGCGCGGACTCGGCGCACTCGTCAGTTCCGGACGCGGGAGCTCGCAAACATTAACACTCGAAGACGGTCACGCTCTTGATAAACAAATTTCATTTGGACACACAACCGAAATGGAAACGAGCACACGCGGCCAACTCATCGCAAAAGGAAAAAACACCAACACCCGTGTAATCGGAACCATCGCGTCATACACAACGGTGCGTAGCCTTGAAATTGATACCGGCGCATTTATCAGCGATGAACAAGATCGCACATCCGCAAAAGTTGTTGTGCTTGGACCGACGACGCGCGATGATTTATTCGGTGTGGGGTCGGAAGCAATTGGCCAAACGGTTCGAATCAACGGAAACACATTTCGCGTGATCGGCATCACAAAATCAAAAGGTGGAAGCGGATTTTTAAATCAAGATGATGTCGCATTTATTCCGCTCACCACAGCGCAACACTATCTTGTTGGCGGATCATATCTCACAACCATCGCGGTTCAAGCAGCGTCATCAGACGACATGCCCTCAATTCAAGATGAGGTCAACTCGATACTACTACAACGTCACCATATCAACGACGCGCTCCAAGCAGACTTCACCGTCCAAAATCAGGCGGACATTGTCGCAACGGCGTCAACCATCACTGGAACATTCACGACGCTACTTGCAGCAATCGCAAGTATCTCGCTACTTGTCGGCGGAATTGGTATCATGAACATGATGCTCACGACCGTCACCGAACGCACGCGTGAAATTGGTTTGCGCAAAGCGATTGGTGCAAAGCGCGCGGATATCAGTTCACAATTCTTAATCGAAGCGGTGATGTTAACATTCGCGGGTGGCGCACTCGGCGTCGTGCTCGGGTGGGGAATATCTGCTGTCGTTTCAAAATTTGCCGGCATCGCAGCAAACGTAACGATTTCTTCGGTCTTACTTGCGTTTGGCGTTTCCGCCGGCATCGGCATCGTATTCGGATATTATCCTGCACGTCGCGCATCGCTCCTTAATCCAATCGAAGCGCTTCGCTTTGAATAAAAATTTATGCAAAAAAATATTGGTATCGTCGCGGTCGTTGCAATCGTCGCATTTGGCGGCGGCGTCTTCTATGGAAAATATTCGACGGGCACAACACTTGCAGATTTAAAAAACATGTCGAACCAAGATCGACGCACGGCGCTTTCTGATGCGGGTATTAATTTTGGTGGCGGCATGAATGGTGGTAATGGTCGTCGATCGAATGTCGGTGCAAGTGGCGATCAATTTATTTCTGGCGAAGTTTTGTCGATCGATGCAAAAAGTATCACACTCAAATTACAGGACGGTGGTTCAAAAATAATTTACACATCCGCGGACACAAAAATCAGCAAATCAGTTCCGGGTGCATCAAACGATATTAAACAACAGATGCAGATCGTAATTTCGGGAAGCGCAAACGAGAGCGGTGATGTAACTGCAAAAACAATTCAGATTCGCCCAGCAAAATAATTTATGACGACTGAAAACGAGTGGCGGAAAAAATTAACACCCGAAGAATTTATCGTGTTGCGTGAAAAAGGAACTGAACGCGCATTCACCGGTGAATACTGGAACAACTTTGCAACGGGCGTGTATTCGTGTCGCGCATGCGGCGCAGAACTTTTTTCGTCACAAACAAAATTCGACGCGGGGTGCGGGTGGCCAAGTTTTTACGAAGCGATGCATAGTGACGCAGTGAATTACACCGAAGACCTTGCACATGGTATGCATCGAACTGAAGTAACGTGCAAAAATTGCGGCGGTCATTTAGGACACATATTCCCGGATGGCCCCGAACCAACTGGACAACGTTTTTGTATCAACTCACTTTCAATTAAATTTAAGGGTGTGTAAATAAAAAACCGGAGATCGCACCATGTGATTTTCACACACAGATTGATCACCGGCTTGAGGAGCGGTTGCGATACGCGATTCCGCTAAAACTCCCCGACAAGCGCAACCCCCATGCCGATCGGCACAACGGTAACGCCGCGTACACCACGCCGACTTCCGAACGAGACCGCTTTGGTCATCGCCCAATAGCCGAAACCGACGCCGACAATTTCGCACGCAAGTCCAGAAATCCAGTTTGCGCGGGCAAAATTATACGCCGAGTGATACGCGATTTTTTCATCGTCCGTCTTAAACGGCATCGTGTTTGCCTCAACGCTCAACTGCACGCCGCGCACCATGAGGCCGGTACCGAGCGCGACGAAACCAATGGCCGTCCCCGATTGCCACGAGACAAGCTTGCTCGCGTCAAATTCTAAACTCGATCCGACAGAGCGCGCATCGCCATCATCATCGGTCGTGCGCGTAACGTCAACCGAAACCGTTGGCCCATGAACGTCGGGCATCGGTTTTGCCGGCTCGACCGGTTTTGCTTCGGTCTTCGCAATCTCGCTCACACATTCCGCAATGCGCCGGTTTGCCTGAACGATCCCTTCGATGTTGACGCCGGGCTGATCAAGATACATGACGAACAGTTCCCGCGCCTCGGCCCATCGCTTTGCGCCTTGCTTCGCGCGACCCGCGTTGTACAACATGTTCGGATGATGGCTCATGTTGTATGCGGCGAAATACTTTTGCGCGGCCACGTCGAAACGACCCGCCTTGAAGTCGACCGCCGCCTCTTCCGCGATGCGCTCCGCCTCCTTGATGTCAGCCTTTGTCGCAACTTTGCTCCGTTGAGCAAAAGATTGCGCCGGGTTGATGGCGACATGCACGACCAAAACCATGCACACACCGAGAGTTACCATTTTTTTGATTCCCATGACATCTCCCTGTCCTGTCTCGCGAGCGTCCATTGCTCAAACAGGAACATCCTACGATATCACGATTATTTGATTTTGTCCAGCGTCGGGCGTATGCTAGCAAGCACCACCATTCAACTCAGCTATGAATATTTTTGAAGAATCGCTCGCGTTTCATGGAATACACCACGGCAAACTTTCAATCGCCGCCAAAGTTCCGATTGCGGACGCACACGATCTTGCTGTTTCATATACACCCGGTGTTGCGGAAGTGTGTCGTGAAATCGCGCGCGAACCCGCACGTGTTCGCGAACTCACCCTCAAACATAACACCGTCGCAGTTATCTCAGACGGATCTGCAATTTTGGGCCTTGGAAATTTAGGCCCGTCCGCTGCAATCCCCGTCATGGAGGGGAAAGCAATTTTATTTAAACAATTCGGCGACGTCGACGCATTTCCAATTTGTCTTGCAACACAAAACACCGAAGAAATTATTTCTGCAATAAAATTGATCGCGCCCGTTTTCGGCGGCATCAACCTTGAAGATATCGCGGCGCCAAAATGTTTTGAGATCGAACGCCGATTGCGGGATGAGCTCGACATCCCTGTTGTGCATGACGATCAACATGGAACAGCCGTCGTTGTTTTAGCGGCGGTGATCAATGCGCTCAAAGTTCGAGGACTCGAAACAGATCGCGCGCGAATTGTGATCAATGGTGCGGGCGCTGCTGGAACGGCAATCGCTGAAATTTTAATTGCGTTTGGTGCGCAAAATATCGTCGTGTGCGATTCGCGGGGAATAATTTTCAGAGGCCGCACAGATCTATCAGAATCAAAAGCGCTGCTCGCTGAGATGACCAACCGTGTGTGCATGCAAGGATCGTTAGCGGACGCAGTTGTGGGCGCAGATATTTTTATCGGTGTAAGTGTTGCGGGTACTCTGACGGGAGAAATGGTGCGCTCGATGAGTTCAGAGCCGATTATTATTGCGATGGCAAACCCAATTCCCGAAATTATGCCGGACGAGGCGCGCGCAGCGGGCGCGGGAATTATCGCAACCGGGCGTTCGGATTTTCCAAATCAAATTAATAATGTGCTCGCATTCCCCGGAATTTTTCGCGGCGCACTTGATAACAACGTTCGCATGCTGACGATGGACATGTTTGTTACGGCCGCAAAAAATTTAGCTGCGTGTGTTGAAAATCCGACAGCTGAAAAAATTATTCCGTCCGTGTTTGATCGAACGGTTGTTGCTGCCGTTGCGCGTGCAATTAAATTGTAGCGCGAGCTTTTGCGAAGCGTGCTCGTGCACGCTCAATGCCGAGAACCTGAATAATCTGAAAAAGATCCGGCGTGTTGGTACGGCCCGTCAACGCACACCGTAAAACCATCGCAACATCGCCGAGCGTTCCTTTAAATTGTTCCGGGGACGCTTTGAATGTTTTTGTGTCCGGCGCAAAACCGTGTGAAACAGCAATACCACGCAATTTCCCGAGCCACGAATCAGCGGTGTCGGTCGACGAAATTGCAGCCGCAGCAACTTCAAGAATCTCCGCAGTAGTTTGTGGATCGATTTTTTCTGATGGTGTGAATACAATTTCTTCCGTCATGAAATATGCGATTGATTCACGAATGTCGCTCCACTTTGCAATATCTTTGCGGTGTTTTTCTCCGCCGCGCTCGATGTTGAAAATCGCGCGCGCGTACTCTGCATTCGCACGCATCCATTCCGCAAGCGCGACGTCGTGTTCATCCGCCCACACGAGCGCTGCTGAAAAAACCTCTGCCGCAGTCATCATCGCGATTTTCTCTTTACTCATGTCAGCAAGCTTTGTAAAATCAAATAACGCACCGCTCGCACTCGCTTTTTCAAGACGAACGACGAAATCTCTGTATGATTTTTTTGGATTCTCGCGCCGCCAATCTTCAAAATTCGAATTCGCGAGATTGAGCAAATATTCAATCACGGCCGAAATCGGATACCCTTCACGCAAATAAAGTTCAACATTAGCTTCCGGATCTTTTCGTTTACTTAATTTTCGTTTTGACCCCGTCTCATCAATTTTTACAATCGGCGCGATGTGCGCATAACGCGGTGCGTCCCAACCCATGCGCGCAAAAAGTTCGATATGCAACGGCACGCTCGAAAGCCATTCATCGCCGCGAATCACCTGCGTCGTCTGCATCAATTTGTCATCAACACAGTGCGCCCAATGATACGTCGGATAACCGTCTGATTTTAGCAAAACAGCGTCCTGATCATTTTCAGAAAGTGTCAAACCACCTTTAATTAAATCCGAAAATGCAAATTTCTGTCCGTCGCGGCCACGAGATTTCAGGCGAACCACATACGTTTCGCCGCGCGCGATCCGTTCAGCAACTTCAACCGCGGTTATATCCCGATGTTTTGCGAAACGACCGTAGTAACCCGTCTTAGTTTTTTGAAGTTCCTGTGTTTCTCGAGCTGCGTCGAGTTCTTCGGGTGTACAAAAACACGGATACGCGTTTCCCGCAGCAATGAGCTGCTTTAAAAATGCACGATAAATCGGCAAGCGCTCACTTTGCATGTACGGGCCGTATGCACCAATCTGCGACATGTCAGATTGCATTCCTTCATCCGGAACTATGCCGAACTCACCAAGTCCGGACGCGATCAACTGAACACCGCCCACGATCTCACGCTGCTTGTCGGTATCTTCGATACGCAAAACGAAAACACCCCCACTTTGATGTGCGATACGTTCAGAAATGAGCGCTGCATAAACACCCCCGATATGTAAAAATCCTGTCGGACTTGGCGCATACCGCGTCACGCACGCACCCGCAACTAAATCACGTGGCGGGGACAACTTCAAAAAATAATCGCCACTTTCGACGTGAGGAAATAATAGTTCTGCAATTTTTTGTGCGTCATCATCGTGCGACATATGCTCAATCCTACTCTGTCACACTGTTTTTTTCAAGTAACGGTCAGTGGCTTCCGCGACGCCATTCGATTAAACGCGCGCGGCACATAGAATGCAACGTACAAAAAAACCAACAAATTAACGAGGAACAGTCCGATGTATCCAATTGGTAAAACGTCATAGGCATCATGCGCGAACTGCATGCCACCCTTAAAACTAAATTCGAGCGTTTCCCACAGCAATCCAAGTGTGGCCAAACCTTCCGAATCAAGAATTCGTTGCCAAATTCGAATCCCCGAAAACAATAAATTACCAACCAGCAGGGTAACGATTACGAGAAACGGCGTTCGAAATCGCAAAAATAAAATCTGCCGCAAAATTTTTCCATGCAAGCCTGCTGGAAACTCAATCTCGGTCATTTCTTTAATTGTTTGGCCAATATCTTGTGTCATAAAACATTTTTTAGCGCGGATCTTCCGCGTGCGAGATGCGTTTTGACCGTGCCGACCGGAATTTTGAGCACATCAGAAATTTCTTCGCAGGATAATTCATCGCGGTAAAACAAAAGCAAGACTGTCTGATACACTGGTTTAATTTTAGCAAGTCCCTCAGTAACGTCAACCCGCGCTTCTACAGATATATACGCATCATGTGTGTCTTTGGTTTCAAACGGCGCATCCGGATCATCGACGATCAATAATTCCGGCTTTGCACGCTTGCGCCGCAAAAAATCATAGATCGTATTTGTCGCGATCGTAAAAAGCCATGTCGTAAAACCTTGTGTCGAATCATAGCTTCCAAGTTTTTTATACAGCTTGATAAAAATGTCTTGGGTGATGTCCTCGGCATCTTCACGATTGCTCACGTGTCGGAATGCAAATCCAAAAATTCGCCGCTCAAACAATGTCACCAGCTGTTCAAACGCAGCAAGGTCGCCCTCGCGGGCGACCTTGATTATATTATTAAGGTTCTGATCCTGATCAAAGGCGGACATGATTTTAACTACGCCTGTGTAACCGTAAACAATTGCTGCATAATAAAGTTACTCAACGCATACGCAGCAACGGTAATAATCATACCAATAACCGCATTCTTGAGCGTGTCTTTCGCCGCATCAACTTCTTTACTGTCGCCCTGCGCAGTCATCCACTTAAAACCCGCATACAACGCAAGTCCCAAAAATACAAGTCCGAGCAAACTCAAAACGACATTGATGATGCGGCCAATGATAACTTCGAGTGGAGCACTCGTGAGCCCCGCCTCATTACCAGCATTTTTTAAATAACCCTGTGCCTTACCACCTTCCCCAAATGGATTGGCCATAGCTGCATGCACAACGGCGAACGGAGCGAATAATGAAAGCGCGATTGCGCCGGCTGTCGCATGTGCGACGATTTTCTGTTTGATATTCATATATGAATTAAATTGTTGTAAATAATTATAGCACACAAAAACAAATTACGCGATATTGTCCGTCTCGGGAGGCGTTGGAGTATCGCTCTGTATCGGCTCTCCCGACTGAATGTTGTCAAGACGCGCCATAATAAAATTCGTCGCGGCAAATGCGGTTGCGGTTATAGCAACTCCGATGAGCGCATTTTTTAACGTGTCCTTCGCCACAACGACTTCCTTATCATTTCCACGCGCCATCATCCACTTATACCCACCGTATAACGAAAATCCAAGAAAAACAAGCCCGAGCAAACTCAAAAGCACGTTCACGACCCGACCCGCCATCTGAATCAGACTCGGGTTCGCCGTTCCCCACGCGATCGCGCCCGCTTGTTGCACCTGTGCATGCGCCTGCCCCCAACTTGCGGCTAACAATTCATACATATCGCTCTTAATTAATCTGTGAAATAACGTCGGTGAAAATAAAGTTCGTCAATGCGTATGCCGCAACGATCAGCACGATACCAATCGATGCGTTAATCAACGTGTCACGCGCGATGAGCACGTCTTTTTCGTTGCCCTGCGCCGTCATCCATTTGAAACCTGCGTATAGCGCGAGTCCCAGAAAGACAAAGCCGATGAGCGAAAGCGCAACCGAGATAATTGCGCCGATCAGTTGCGGCAACGTTTTAGTCACGCTTTTAAACGGCGCCGTCATCTTACGCGTTTTTTCAAGACCGTACATATCACCTGCCGCATGGACCGACGACGGGCTCATTGCGGTGACCGCACCGAGCAGGCCTGCAAAAATTATCGGAACCATGAGCGCCTGTGTTAATTTTTTTTTGAATGCGTACATACAATATAAAAATTCACTAATTTAAATCATTTATTTGGGACAGGCACCGTTTTTTAGATGATCAAATGGAGGCATCCCATACACACTTGCACACGCCTGAATCGGTCCCAATTCCTGTGTCGTAATTTCGCCAAGCACTTCGTTTGCTTTGTTATAGCAGCAATACAGTGGGGTAGCAGGTTGAGCTCCTTCGTCGGCTCCAACGCCTGCGGGTTTTGCCGCTGCTGCACCTCCGCCACCGGCCGCTGCCGCTGCTGCGCCGCTCCCACTATTTGTTCCAAGAACCGTCGAGATTACGTCGGTGAATATAAAATTTGTGAGCGAATATGCCGCAACGATAACAACAAGTCCGATCGCGGCGTTGATCAACGTATCGCGCGCAAGCGAAACATCTTTTTCGTTGCCCTGCGCAGTCATCCATTTCATGCCCGCATACAACGCAAGTCCCAGAAAGACAAAACCGATGAGTGAAAGCGCGACAGAAATCACGGAACCCACAAGTTCCGGCACAGATTTTTTGGAATCTTTGTACTGCGATTCATTGCGCGTGGCTTGTAACCCATATGGATCGTTCGCGGCAAAAACCAAAGCAGGCGCCGCTGAGAGATGCAGCAAAAAAATACCTGCGGCGATCGTGAAAAAAAATTTGGTGATGAACGATTTTTTCATAAAGCATGAGCCGGAAGTTTCCTTCCGGCTCATAGTATAACAAACTTTTGCGTCGCCGAGAACTAGACTCCTGAAAATCCGGTTGCGCCTGTTGCCGTCAACAATGTACCGAGCACGAACGATGTTAACGCGTATGCGGATAAAATGATGATCAAACCGATGATGCCCGAATATAAAATTTTCTTTGCCTCGTCAACTTTTTCTTCGCTGCCGCCCGACGTCATCCATTTGAAACCACCGAAGATAACAAGGACGATTGCGATAAGACCGACGACGGTGAGCGCGACTTTGATGAGGTCACCAACGGTTTGGTAGATTGTCTTCTTGCCAAAGCCAGCGTTTTGACGAATCGTGTCGAGGCCAAGGTCGCCCGGGGTCAGCGCCGCATCTTGTGCGAATGCAACTTGAGTAAGTCCGGCTGTCGCAAGCATGGTTGCGCCCGCTGCGAGTGTGGCAAGTTTGTGAAAATACTTCATAGATTAAATTATATGTGAATTATTATAGCAGATTTTTTGCGATGTGTATAACTTGCCAGTTTCAAGGCAATTTTGCTTTAATATTTTCCGTTGTACATTCGCCGGTTAAATAAAAGCTATATCCAAGCTTACCACATTTTGAACTCGCGATGTCCTCACTGGCCCCAGAAACTTGCGTAAATTTGTTATCCTTTGATTTTTTGCCTTTTTGATAACAACAATAGTAATTAGTCGGTGCAGTCGGAGCGCCGGATGGCAAAATCTGAGATATGCATGTGTTGAAATCGACGCCAACCTTACCATCGGAACACTGGCCTCCTTTCGCAAGCGGCACGGCTTCTACGCAATTTGGCAAACAAAATTGAAGTGTGTCACACGCGCCGGAATAAACCTTTGCCCCACCACCATTGCACGCGCTTTGTGTCGCAACCGTCGTTGCTGTTTTTGTTGCTGCATTGGCACAACAAAATCCCGTAGCCGCACTGCCGCCAGAGCCCGAACCTGATGCGCTGCCACTGCCGCCACTCGCGCCCGTCGAAATTGCGCCCGAAGAACTCGTCCCGATGTTGCTAAACAGAAAATTAACAATTGTATATGAAGCAAACATCATGATCATGCCGAGAACAGTCCACTGAATAACACCCTTACCCTTTAAAACTTGTTTTTCGTCGCCACGCGACGTCAGCCACAAAACGCCTCCCCACACGAACATCGCGAGCGCAATGGAACCCGCAATTCCAAAAATAGTGTTGATGAATAGCGCGGTGAGCGACTGAATCGGCGCATCCGGATCCACCGTTTTATCGAGCGGATTATACAGCGCAACCGGCCCTGAAACGGAATCAGCCGCGAAAACAGCATGTGTCGAAACAAGTGCGGCAGACAAAATTCCGATCGATGCGATGATCGCAAAAAAAATAGTTCGTTGTTTCATCATATTATTGACAGTATACACTACTACGAAGTTTTGATGCAGCACTGAACGCTTGCCCCCTGCCCTTTTCCGTTGCACAACCCTTTGACAACTGCACCCGCGCACGTCACGCTCTCTTCTTGGCATGTACCACCGATTTTCCCGCAATCTGTTTTCTGAGATCCTTGGTCAATTTCCATACAGCATTCTTGTTGCGACGAACCAATTGACGCGCATGCGCCCAAAATCGAATATGCGGTCGTACATTTATTCGCGGACATACAGGTGCCACTGATTGCAGCACAAACCGCAGTTGGCTCCATGCCCGACGGTGGTTTTGAAATAGAACCTTTGATAACTCCGGCCGCTTTTGCGCCGCCGCCTGTTGATGAATTTTGTGGAGCAGGAATAAATTCAGCGGCTCGCTCGCCGGTCAATTCTTTAACCCCAAATACGACGAGTGTGTATGCGGTAAAAATAATGATGAGGCCAATCACCGCGCTCGAAATGAGTGTTTTCCCGCGACTGACCATTTTTTCGTTGCCCGCGGACGCAAGCCAGAAAAATCCACCGAGCACAAAGCAAAATAAAACGATCGCGCCGGAAACGCCGAGCAATGTGTTGCCAATAATTGCGAGAAACGATTTAATATCATCAAGCGCATAATCACGCTCTCCACCATCTTTGCACGGCGTGCTTAAATCCGCTTGCGTTCCATTTTGATAGTTCTCGGGACACTTCCCTGTTGGTTCGGGTAACAATCCGGCGCCGTGCGCAACGAGTGGCGTCGCGATAAACATGCTCATCATGACCATCGTGACGGCGGCGCTCATGAACCAGCGGGAAATAAATGTCATAGTGTGTTGTTGAGACGCTTCGCCGCCCGATCAATCGCTTCTTGCACAATCTGCTCCGCATCAATTTTTTCACCACTCGGATTTGCAAGTGCAGCGCGCGTCGCATCAATTAATTCGGCGATAATTTGTTCCGCCACCTTGCTATCCGAACCGTGGTACCATGTGTGCGCGGTCAAATTTTGTTTCGCAAAAACCCCAAGATCGATATCGTCAATTTCAGACGCGATCAATTCAGTAAGTGCCGAAGCGCGACCCGTTGCTTTCAAAAATTTCGTCAGCGCTTCTTTATTTGTTGCAGATTCGAGCACAAACAACCACGCCTCATTTTTGCGCTTTGATTTATTTGCGACCGCCTCCATCCAATAATTCGCGATATTTTTTGGTTTTTCAAGCTGCGGAAGCGCGGTCACGTCGAAATTCAATCGCGGATTTCGCGAACGAATCACGGACATATCATAGGAATACCCAAAATAATACGTGAGCTTGCCGTCGGCAAACGCATTGAGCGCATCGCCCTGTTGGTCATTCCAGCTGTATGCTTTTGTATTTGGATTTGCGAAATCAAGATAAAACTCAAGCGCGCGCGCACCCGGAAGCGCTTCGTCTTTATTTGGAATCGTATTGCCGGGACCATTAAATGTAAATTGATTTTTCTCGTTCGTGATGCGAGCGCCGTTTTGCGCCATGAGCGCCAACAAAATATCAGCAGCGCGATGCACCGTCGTTCCGGTCCCGAGCGCAACTGCAGCTTGCGTAATCGTATCCGTGTCATTAATTCGCTTGGTGAGTGTCTCCGCATGTACTCGCAAGCCGTCCCAATCTTTTGCGGGCTTTGTAATCGCATTTTCAGCCAATACATCTTTGTTGTAATAAAGTGCGAGCGAGTCGACAAAAAATGGCAGCGCAAAAATCGATTTTACCGTTGACGTCGCAACCGCTTCGTCCATCGTGTCCTCTTCAACGGTCTGCACAAACTGATCGCGCATCTGTTTGAGCGTGAGCCCCGCGCGATCTTCGGATGTAACAACTGTTTTTTCACTCATGCCGCTCCCTGTTTTTGTAAACACCGGATAACTGATCTTTGTTGGCATCGGGCTCAATTTTGATTTATATTTTTGAAGCCACGTGCTGTGAATACTGAAAATATCCGGGCCGCGATCATCAGCAAACGCTTCAAGCAATTTTTGCTCATACTCCTCGGGACGAAATTTGCGATACTGAATTTGAATATTCGGATGTTTTTTCTGAAAAACATTGATCAAAATCGCCATGTCATCCGTGTCAGTGAACACACCCCAATATTGAAGCGTCACCGGCCCCGTGTTCGCAACCGGAGCTGCAGGCGCGGCCGCGGCGCCACATCCCGCGCCGGTCAAGACGAGCGTTGCGAAGAGTAAACTGATTGTCAAAGATCGCTTGAACATATTTTAAATTTTCAAATCGCGCAAATATTGCGTAAACTCTTTTCCCACTTTGGGATGTTTGAGACCAAACGCAATCGTTGCTTTGAGATAGTTGAATGGATCACCGGTCGTATACCATGTGCCGTCGATAGTTTTTGCGTAGACCGGTTTCTTTTTTGCGACAGCCATCAAAGCGTCGGTCAACCAAAGCTCATTATCCTTGCCGAGCGGCTGTTTCTCAAGTGCGCGAATCACGTCGGGCGTCAAAACGAACCGACCAAACTGCGCAAGATTGCTCGGCGCCGTGCCGGCCGCGGGTTTTTCGATCACAGATTCAACGCGCATCGCGCCTGCGATTTTTTGCGCGCCCTTTTTCGGCTTAACCACGCCATACAGATGAAGAACCTCATCCGGCATTTCCTGGACACCGATGATTGCGGCAGGATCATCGAGTTTTTCGTATGCCTGCACGAGCTGTTTCGTCGCGCTCACCGCCGAATCAACTACGTCGTCCGGAAACACATAGATGAACGGCTCGTCGCCGATCAATTCTTTCGCGGCAAGCAGCGGCGTACCGTTGCCATAGGGCATGTCACGCGTTTGACGAACGTAGTAAAAATGTGCGAGGTGGTTGATGTCGCGCACGAGTTTGAGACGATCGAGCTTCCCCGCCGCTTCAAGCTGGCGCTCGAGTTCAATATTGCTGTCAAAATGGTCTTCAAGCATGTGGTTACCGCGACGCGTCACAAAAATAATATCCGTAATGCCCGCAGCAACGATTTCCTCGACCACGTATTGCACCGTCGGTTTATCAACAATTGGCAACATTTCTTTTGGTTGCGCCTTTGTGGCCGGAAGAAAACGCGTCCCGTAACCCGCTACCGGAATAATTGCTTTTCTAATTTTCATATTATAGAGGCAAGTATAGCACTTGTTCGGGTGAATTCAAATTTCGGCGTTTGACAGAACATGCCTCGTGTTTTATACTTGCGTTACTATCGTGGATTCGTCCACATCCGAGGCTGCGCAAGCAGCCGAATGACTTACAAAAAATCCCTTCGGGGATTTTTTGTTATAACAAGTTCTTGAGTTTTTCACGAATCGCAAGTCGGTGAACCACATTTATCCGAAACAATTTTCGTTGTAATCGGCCAATATCAACTAAACGAAGTTGGACCAGAATAACAGTTTCTAAAATGCCGTCGTAAAAAAAATTATAATACCAAGAGCCACTATGCTCTTTCGAGGTGAGTGGCGCACCCCAAAACATCTCACGATTGAATTTTTTTATGATTAAAATCGGTCGCTCAAACAAATTATTTTTCCCATTTTGTTCGCGCCCAATATTTTCACCGATTGAGCAAAACCAAACTTCACCCGGCCGAAAAATAAGGTTTCGTCTGTGCGCGTCGAGTTCTTTTTTGTATTCGTTCCACGCATCAAAATTTTTTTCAGACATATTTGACAGCTAATTTAAAATATTCTATAGTTACTTCACTACGCCTTCGGGCTCCGAGGCTCCTCGCTCATGCGGGGAGCCGCTTAATTTTAAAATAGAAATTATTTTTTCTGTAATCTGCCGGTGATCACTCTCAGAAATACGATCGATTTTTCGCAACAATCTGCGCGCGTCCCATAAACGCAACTGCGAATGCATGGCTGAGCTGTATCGACCAGCAAAAAAAATCTCAAGGCAATACCGGCCTTGTTTAAGATTGCTGGTGAGTGGAACACCCCAAAACATATCGTGATTAAATTTTTGAACAATCAAAACAGGGCGCTCAAAGTACGTGTGCTTTCCATCCTGTTCGTGGCCAATATTTTCACCAATTGAACAAAACCATACATCGCGCACCTGAAAAAATCGATCACCACCCGGACGCGATGAAAAAGCATGTCTGTCATGCACTCTTTTTTTAAGCACAAACCACGCATCAAAATTTTTTTCAGACATATACCCCACTGGGTTCCATAGCCTGAAACTTTTGTCAATGTGCATGAATTGTGGAAAACCGATATTTAATCCCCCGCCTGCCCCCGATGATGAAATTTCTGATGAATTTTTTTGAGCTGTGGATCCGTGACGTGTGTGTAAACTTGCGTCGTCGTGATTGACGAGTGGCCGAGCATGACTTGCACGGAGCGGATGTCCGCGCCATTGTGCAACAAATCCGTCGCGAATGAATGGCGGAGCACGTGCGGCGTCACGGTCTTCATAATCCCCGCCTCGCGCGCATATTTTTCAACCATGCGTTGCACCGAGCGTGGCGTCAAACCTTCAACAGCTTCAGCGCTCCCCGATTTTTTCTTCTCGCGTGTTGCCGCCGCACGATCCTGATTCGCGAACAAAAATGGGCTCATGTCGCGCCGCAGCCCCAAATATTTTTTCACCCACTGGCGCGCCTCATCGGATACAAACACCACACGCCGTTTGCGCCCCTTTCCAACAACGCCAATTTCTCCGCGTGACAACTCAACATCGTCGCGCTTCAAACCAACGAGCTCCGACACACGCAAACCCGTCGAAAACAACAACTCAAGAATCGCTTTGTCGCGCGCGGCCAATGACTCGCTTTGATCCGCGTGCAGCGGCGCGTTCAAAAACCGGGCAAGTTCGTCACCGGATAAAAACGAAACGTGCCGCTCCGGCATTTTGCCCAACTCAACGCGCTCGGCCGCAAGTGATTTAATTTCGCGCTTTGATAAATATTTCAAAAGCGACCGCAGCGCAATCAGATGATAATTTTGTGTCGCTGCTGACAACGCATTCCCCTGCGCGTCGACAAACCGATGCAGCCACAACCGATAGGCACGCACCGCGTCAAATGTGATCGCGTCGGGATTATTTTTTTTGTACGCACGCTTGATAAAATCAACAAATCGCCGCAAATATAACTCGTAATTCCGCCGCGTGAGGAGCGAACGATTTTTTTCGATCTCAAGATGGTCCAAAAATTCCGCCGCGAGTTTATCGAGCTGCAACATACGATTGATGTGCTTTGAGCGCGAGCAAAGCTTCGTGCGGATGTTCGGCTGCGCGGTCAATCCACGCACGAATTTGCGTCGGGTTCACGAGCGTGTGCCGCGCCATCCCGACGAGCTCCTCGAGCCGATCAATCCGATGCCACAACCGATCTTCGAGCGCGTGCTGCGCTTTCAAAAACGCCGCGCGCGCAGGCCGTCGCGTCTCATTCCGAAGCGCAAAACTCACAAGCCCGAGCTCAAGCGCCGCGCGCTCAACTTCGCGTAACCGCTCCTCACCGAGCGTGCTGCCGTGTATATCAACAAGTTCCGGCGTCGCATCGTGAACAAACGGGTGTCGCCCGCCAATCGGATGCAACGGCCGCTCCAGCATTTCATTAATTTTCGCGTCATGAAAATCGACGGTAACTGCGTTATCCGCAAGCGAAAGCGTAAAAAAATCATGAACGAGATGCTGCGTGCCCACCTGATCCGCCGCGTGATCTAACTCGGGAATGACAAGCTCTCCGATCGCAACCAAACCTTCCGACTTAAATTCAAACACATTCCCTTCAACATCAATCACCGTGTCCCGACAATCAACGGAAAGTTCATGCTCACCCGATGGTGTTTTAACGACAAACGGATGCGCTGCGTTAAAAATTGTTGCGCGACCCAAATATGCAGCGCGTGGTGATGCGAAAAAAGTCCCTTGCGACGAAAGTCGAACAACCTCGCCGGATGGTGTGATAAAAATATCCGACTCGCGCGGGATAGGCTCCTGTTTTCCATGCTCGGTGAGCATCGTGCGCGGAAGCGCGTGCGTCCGAATCACACGGCCGTCTTGTGCGACCACCCCTTCGGAAACAAACGCGTCACCATTCCATCGCTCAATTTCAAATGCGCGCGCCCGCGATTGACCGGAAATTTCGCCGGAGTCAACATGTCGATAATGAACTTGCACGGCTGGCGCACCCGTCGCATCATGCTGTACAATACGCTCCAGTCGTCCTGTGTTTTGCGAAAAATAATAACGACAACGCTCATCAGCTTGCGCGGAAAGTCCAGGTTGCGGACCATCCCACGCGTGCGCGGGCGGTTGCAACAGAGCATCAGATAATTTTTCAAAAAAAGTTTCACTCGTCATGGGAATTCAGTATATCAAAAAATCTATGAAAAAAATAATTTCTATCATGTGGGCGCCCGTCGCGCTGTTTTTAATTAACCAAACGCCATTCATGGATCGTATCTATGCATTTGAACCGCGCATCGATCATCTCATGCATGGACTCGGCGGCCTCGCGATCGCCCACATGTTCCATCAATATGTTTCCGCAACGCCGTCGTTGATTTGGTGGAAAAAAATTCCGCTGCTTGGACAAATTGTTTTGCTCATCTCATTCGTCATGCTTTTTGGCGTTGCGTGGGAGTGGTACGAATTCTTACATGACTATTTTTTCAACACGCACTTCCAGCTGAACAACTCCGACACCATGTTCGATTTATTATTCGACGGCATCGGCGGATGTATATTTTCTATCAAAATTTTATATGGAGAAAAACGCACGAAGTGAGTGCGATGAACTATTATTTCTCTGCACATCCGCACTTCGACGTCTCGAAAATTTTAAAAAAAACAACAAAATTTCATCAAAAATTTTAGATGAAACCATCGTAGCATACCAAAAAATTGAACAGGATTTTGATAATTCATCTGCGGAAAAACTACGCGAATTACAAGGCATCACTGCGGCAATTCTTGCCTCGACAGATTGGCAGTCCCCTTCGTATGCGCACTCAATCAACTCAAAAGCCGGCAGTCAAACGGGAAAAATCGATGGCACAATCAATGATTACAAACGTGATCGCCACCTTGACGCCGAACAATACGAACGTGCGTTTCGCGCGTCGTACATCGACGCACCGCTGCGCTTGCCGCCAAATGTTTTAGTAACATCAAGCGGGATGTCGGCATTCACCACCATTTTGTTGAGCCTCCAACTTGATGGAATGATCGACGGGCCGGTTGTCGCCGGAGTCTCGACATATTTTGAGAGCAAATTAATCCTTGAAAGTTTTTGCCGCGAGCATTTAACCTACGTTGACGAAATGGATGTCGATGCACTGCTCGCGGCAGTCAAAAAAATTCAGCCGTCTGTGATTTTTTTAGATTCGCTCTGCAACACTGAAACGATTGCGATGCCTGACCTGACACGCATCATCACGCGCCTTGCAAAAGAAATCACGCGCCCCACAACACTCGTGCTCGACAATACCGGCTTGAGCATCATGTATCAACCGCTCAAAGACATGCCACTCGTTCCGAGCAAACTTACTCTGATTGTTTTCGAAAGTCTCAACAAATATCATCAGTTTGGTTTGGATCGGGTAACCGGTGGTGTGATATGGACATCTGCAATTTCATCATGCCGACTTTTGCTTTGGCGGATGCATTTTGGAACAATCATGCCGGATGCGTCGGTGCTCGCCCTCCCCGAACCAAATCGCGCACTGCTCGAAAACCGAATACTGCGCATGCAACGTAACGCATCGTATCTCACGGCCATAATCGACGAACATCTGCGCGTACAAAAAAAATCGCCGTTCTCACACGTCGTGTATCCGGGGTTACCAACATACACAGGATATGATTGGACGTGCTCAAAAAAATTTCACGGCAGTTTTTTTGTGCTTGCCCCAAAATCGCATCAATCAAAAATCGTACTGTACAAAAAATTCATCCGGCGTGCAATTGCTCTAGCAAAAAAACATCGCGTCGATCTCGTTGCGGGAACCAGTTTTGGCATGGACACGACACGCGTCTATCTAACCGCGCTTCATGCTGACAAGGACACGCAACCATTTTTGCGCATTTCCGTTGGAACAGAATCAATCGCGACAACTAAAAAACTTGCTCAAATTTTCATAGAGACCATAGATCAAATTTAAAATCCCCGCAGAAAAAACGGGGATTTTATTACGATACCTTTCATGACAGTTGCGTGTGCGATCGGGAGCGATTACCGCTGCCCTTGTGAATCGTTCACCTGTCCAAAAGCTGAAAAGTCAAAGGATGAATTTCCGTTCTGTCGCGATTGCGCACTCATTGGATTGCTCGTGCCCAACACACCTTGAATCGTTGATTGCAATTCAAAGATGTCGTTAATCGCGGATTTCAATTCTTCGGGATCTGTTGTTGCTTGCGTCGCTGACTGCTTGAGTTCAACGACTTTCGTTCGCATGTCCTGAAGCGCGGCGCTCGCTTCGCTGTCTCCGCCAACGGCCTTACTCTTTGCGGCACGCGCAATGAATTTGTCGAAGTTGGTAAGATATTTTTTTACATTGCTCAACGCTTCGATCATGCCGGGATACTGATATGCGTCTTGCATATTATCCCACACATCTGTTTTAAGCGCTTCGCTCGCGCCTTCCGCATCGCCACTCTGGATGAGTTGCTGCGCGTTGGCGTAGCCAGCTTTAATCGTGTCAATTGCCTTACGAAATTCGGCCATCTGACTTGACACATCGATTTTCGCGCGACTCACTAATTTCTGTGAACGTGTGTATGACGCTTCGAGTTTTTTAATTTCTGACGCAGCTTGTTTTAACATTTGTGGCATTTGCCCAAGCATCTCAAGTTGCTGCATACCTTGTTGCAAGGTGTGACCGCTCTCTTGCAACGCTTGCATCGCATCTTGCACACCATCATCTTCTAATGATTGTGCGTTCTGCACCGTTGCGAGCGCGATTTTTGCATTTGCGAGAGCTTCCGCAAGTTCGGTTGGAGCTTTTACGCCCTGCTTTTCTACAGCAGCTACGCGCGCTTCAACTTTTTTCAACATAGAACCCATCTGACCAAACTGCTTTTTCATTTGAGCAAACTGTTTTTTCATCTGCTCTGCGCGCTGCGCTTCCATTTTTGATTGCTGCGCGTCTGAATCTTCGTGCTGTCCTTTTTCCATGACGCCGCCCTGTTTTTGATCGTTCTGAAACTGTTGTGGTTGCATCGGCTGTTGCTGTTGTGGCTGACCACCAAACTGGCCCTGATCCATTTTGCCGAACTGGCCGCCTTGCGGACCACCGGCCTGTTGCCCGCCCATCTGGTTTGGACCCATTTGGCTGTTGTCAAATTTTCCCATCTTTTGCATTGGCTGTTGACCAAACTGCATCTGTCCACCATTAAAATCTGGTTTACCGCCTTGACTTGGTGGCATTCCCTGCCCGCCATTCAACGGCGGCATCATTTGATTGGGGCCTTGCTGCATCGGCTGTTGCTGTTGTGGCTGACCACCAAATTGGCCCTGATCCATTTTGCCGAACTGGCCGCCTTGCGGACCACCGGCCTGTTGCCCGCCCATCTGGTTTGGACCCATCTGGTTATTTGGTGGCGGTCCCATCGGCTGCGGCGGCATCGGACCCGAACCAACGCTCTGCGCAAAAACAGAGCCAACCTCTTGCGACACGTAAACGGTCGAGAGGGCAAAAACAAATGCTACGAAATATACTCGTGCGGGTACGGTGCACATATGTTTGCACCACTTAGTAAGGAACTGCATAAAAAATCTTTTAGTCCAACCTGAGAGACGAAGGATTAGAAGATGAATAATTACCTAACTATAATAGCACAAAAAACGTGTTTTGTCAACGCAAAATTGCTGAGATTTTTCAAAAAATTGGACCCTGCGAGGCTCGAACTCGCCACCTCTTCCATGCCATGGAAGCGCTCTACCAAATGAGCTAAGGGCCCGAGAAAAATTTTACGCCAAGCGCTGCAAAATCCTATCACGCACGCGCATCGACGTAAAGTTTTATCGCTGTGGCAAAAAATTTCCGTCGTTGATGAGCTCAGGCAACTCATCAATATCATGCGGCAAGCCGGTTATGATTAATTTTCGGGACGCCAATGAAATGGGCGCTAACAAACCAGATGTATTTGTGTGTGCAATTGCGAGTGGAGCGATTTTGCGCTGCGCCGATGCTTGTTGCTCAATTTTTTTAAACACCACGAACTGTTCGGTTTGTTGTGTTTTACTCGCAAGTGCCTCGGCGATAGGCGTGGAATTATTATTTTCGGACGAAATTTTTTTAAAAAGAATCGATGGACTGAGATCCGACGCTGCGTCGACATGTAACGGAACAATTGCTTTTGGTGCGTAACTTACCGGTTGCTGTTGAGGCTGAACCGAATCAGCGCTCGGCAAGACGGCTTCCGCAATCGCCGGCGTTTCCGTTACGGGGACCGATGAGAGCGTTTCTGGAACGAGAACCGATTCGACTTTAAGCATAACGTCCGGTGCGACGGCGCTTCCCTCAACATCCTCGCGTATTTCAACGGGTTGTGAAACAAATTTTTGATGACCTTGGTGTTCGGCCATCACATAATACGTATTTTTACCGACTAAAAACGCATACCGACCTTTGTCATCGGTCACTTGTGTTTCAAGAAGTTTGTTGTATTGCGTGTCAAAAATGCGCACGATCGCCTTTGCAACGGGTAATTTTGTTTCTGCATCATAGACAACCCCCCAATTGTTCGGCTTTTTTCCAAGAGCCAGACGGCGAAAAACAAAGTAACTACCGATATGTCCAACCAAAAACGCACCCACAATTGGAGTTGGCGTCACCGCGAATGAAACGCCGGTCATAATTACGCCACCCAAACTCGCAATTTGCGCAAAACGTTTTTTTGCCGCCTCACGCAAAATCTGGGACGCGGGCTTTTCCATCCCAGCCGGATCAAGCGGAATGTTGTATCGCACGGCCGTTGGCTGTTCAAGCGCGAGCGCGCCACCCGCATAGACATCCGTATAGCGCCCATCTTCCGTTCGGCCCTTCATATATACCGGCGGAAACGAAAAGTCTTGCTTCGTTGATTCAATCGCGTATTCGCCGGGTTGAACAAAAAATTGATACCGGCCCATGCGATCCGTTACGCGCGACTGAACTACGCGGTTTGATTTCGCATCAACAATGCGTACAACCGCAAGATCAACCGGCAACTTCGTCAATGCATTGTAAACCGTCCCCCACCCTTTTCTTCGCCGGCGCCGCAACAACGAAAATGGTTGCGTAAACAAATATTTGAGATAAATCAAATATTGCGAACTGTTGACCGCGCCACCCACCGACGCAATCGCAATCGCCGACGTCGTCGGAACCACGACGATTTTATTGGTGGCTTGCACTTGTGGAGTTTCAGCAACCTGTTTAACAACACGTGCGGCTCGCTTTGCCGAAACAGCCGTTTGGCGCGCCACGATCTGCGCCCGATCATACGCTGCATTAACGACAGCGGCGGCGTTCTTCAAAATTCCCGACGAAACGCTTTCGTTCGACGATTGCGCGACAATGTCAATTTGCGATTTCGGATCGAGCGTAATAATTCCATCAGAGATGGCTGCGCCTGATGAGTCCGACGTCGAATTTGTTGGTGAATCTGGTGATGAACTTACATTTGCAGTGCCACCCGCGATTGATTTCCCTGTTGGTGCACTTGCTGTTTGATCAAAAAAAGCCGGTTTTGGATTGTGAGGTTTTTGAGAAATAATTGGTGAGGGCGACGCTGGCGGTTGAACGATGGGCAGATCTGGTATGATCGGCGCTGCTATGATGGGCCCGGTCACAGAAAACAGAATGGTTCGCTTGGCGCTCTGATTGCTTGAACTGTCAATTGCTGTGTATTCAAGCGAATGCGTCCCAACCCCGAGCGGCACAACAAAATGATATTTCCATGTCCCATCGAGTTGTGTTTCCGCCTGATACGTCAAAATATTGTCGCGGACAATGATAATTTTTGTATTTGGCTCGGCGAACCCATTGGTGGAAAATAAACCACCCTCAACAACCCCATGTTGTTCGGGCAACAAAACGTCGGGCGTTGCCGGCGGCGTATTATCAACAACCGAAAATCTAATCATCGCAGATTTTGCATTATTGCCCGCCGCGTCGAACGAAGTCACGTATACGGAATAGTTGCCCGTGGCAAGCGGAATTGGCGCATCGTATGACCATGCGCCACGCTCATCGACCACAACATCGCCGATCGATTGACTGACAGTCACTCCGTTGACCGTGCTGTGCAGAGTGAGGATGATGTGCGATTGACTTTCTCCGGTGCCACTGTAGGAAATTTTTTCAGTGGTTAATTTTTCATTCATCGTCGGCGATGCGATCGTTGGAACCGCCGGCGCGACCTGATCGAGTGTGATTGATTGCGCAAAAACGTCGCTCGTGTTTAATTTTTTGCTTCGAAATTTAACGTAAACGGTGCGCGTGCCTGTTCCGCCAATAATATTCCACGCCGTCTTTTGTTGTGCCTTAATCCATGATTCACCATCAAATCCGGGCTGATTTGAAACCATCATGTCGGTAACATTTGCAGAATACGTCAGATTCAGATACACCTGCGTCGAAGACGTCATTTTTGATGTAACGCCATTGTCAATCGATGAAATGGTAAAAGCTCCACTCATCGCATCGGCGATGATCGCTTGTTGCTGCGCCTGTTGTTCGGCGCGACCTTGCGACGCTGCCCCGCCCGCGCTCCCCGAAGAACTCGCGGTGAGCGTGATGGATGTGGTGCCCGAATAACCAGACGCCATCGAATCACTGTTGTATGCCTTAACACGAAATTGGTATGTTGAGCCGGTGGTCAAACCGGTAAACGTGTACGTTGTTGCGCTAATCAGGCCTGATGTCAGACCGGTTGTGATATTTTCGACAATATAATTCGCCGAGGCGCTATTACCATTTGCGCTCCACGCGAGCACGACCGACGTGCCGCTTTGTGTAGCGGTGAGGCTCGCGGGATCGTTCGGAAGCGTGGTCGTTGTCGCAACGGAAGAATAGCTCGTGTTGATGAGTGCCGAATTTCGAGCTCGAACCTGAAACGTATATGATTTTGCACCCTGCAGGCCCGTGATTGTCGCGTTTGTTCCTGCAGCGAATCCAGAATTTGTGCTCGCGGTTACATTCAACACATCATATTCGGTTCCGGCTGAGTTGCTATTTGCGCTCCACGAAAGACTCACGCGATCGTACGCGGATGAACTTGCCATCACTGTCGCCGGAATATTTGCAAGTGTGTAGCCGCTCGTTGCGGTCGAATAGGATGAATAACCCGCAAGATTGTACGCACGAACCTTAAAATAATAAAGTGTGTTCGGAATCAAAGTTGACGCGGTTGCGGTTGCGACATTCGCCGATGATGTTGCGGCGTGTGTGTACGTGCTGTTGTCCGTTGATTGCGCGAGCGCAAAACTGCGCTCAATCGAAGAATTATCCGTCCAACTTGCGACAGCACTTGTTTCGCTTAACGGCGCAAGGAGTGATGACGGCGCAGCGGGAAGATCCAAGATCGAAAATGTTGCGGTCGCCGACCATGTGCCCGCAACACTCGCATCCCAAAATCGAATTCGCCAATAATACGTGGTGTTGGTGCCGCCCTCCGTTCCGTCGTCCGGAAAACTGATAGATTTTGTTGCGGCGCTTCCGAAGTTATTGTAGCCAAAATCAATTGAACGAGCGCCATTTGTTGTGTTTGGAGAATAGGTGTTACCGGATGCACCAGACTCCCAGTGCGTGACGGTTGCAAAACCATCCGTGCTCGTTGTCACCTGAATTTCAGCCTTCTGGCCCGTGTCACTCCCATCTGCGTCATTAAACAGGGCGGAAAATGCCGGCGTGCTTGTTGCAAGATTCGTTGGATTAGCTAAACCAGATTGCGCAGTTGTTGAGTTCGAATATGGCACGGTCGGGGCAGTTGGCGCCGTGTTAAACGCTGTTGCCGAAATGAAGCTGGCGTTGCCGTTCGTGCGGTCGTAGTAAGAAATAAATGGCAGGCCGCCCGTTGAGGCAAGCGCGGCATATTGCCCAACATCGCCCGTTGAAGAAACCGTTTCTCCCGTCCATATACCAGCAGTGTATATTGAATATTTAAGATCGCTGTTGGTCGAATCATACCACGCAACCGCCGGATTACTGTTTATAATCGCGATCGAATTCCATGTGCTGCTGACGGTTTGATCAAGCGTCGAGGTCGTGAGCGTGCCGCCGATAAGTTTTGCGTAGCTAAGTCCGCCGTATGCCGTTGAATATGTGGCCCAAATATACCCGTTACTGTCTTTTGTTGCCGACATGAATGTTGCGGGTGCATTTATATGTCGAACGCTATCGACGACGACCGGTGTTTGCCACGCCCAATCCGATGCGCGGCGATAGGAATACATAACCTGATCGATTGAGCCGTCGTATTGACGCGGGAAAAAAATAACCGGCTCGCTGCTTGTTGTAAACGAAAGTGCGGTTTGTTGTAGGTCATAATATCCTGTTGACTCATTCCCCGCAATCGTCGTTATTGTCCATGCGGAACCGTCGTACTCAGCGTATTTTATGCGAGTACCCGCGCCACTGTCTTGCGAATATGATGCGATCGGCTGACTGCTCGTCACGTGGAACCCAAGCGTAACCATGCGCATACCACACGAATCACTTATGTCGCCCACGCTCGAACATGTCCAATTATTGCTCGTACCGCAATTCCCTGCGCCGCCGCCAACCCGATGTGCAAAACGCAATTGCGAATTTGCAGCGCCGCCGCCGTAGCCATAATTACAGTAAAGCACCGATGGCTTATTATCGGTCGGATCGATGGCTATACCCATTTTTATGTTGTTTGTGTTGCCAAAATTGTACTCATTTGGCAGTGTTTCAATCGATTCTGCCGCCCATGTTCCGCCAGCAGAGCGTGTTGCCCATCGAACTCTTCGATTTGTTTTATCGTAAAAAACCGCATCAGGGAGATTAGACGAATTAAGAACGATGTTGCCATATGCACCCACATCGTCTGTTGTTTCTATATCTTCGGTTGTAACCCATGTGGTTGCGTTAACTAAATCATGTATCCGCGGTATGAGATAGATGATTGGCAAAAAAAACAGGGCCAGAGCACACGCAAAAACGACTACCCAGAATTTCTCTTCGAGAGATTGGGGTTTTTCGGGATCTATTTGTGTATAAAAAAGAACGTCGGCATCATTAAAATTGGTGCTGGCGGTCTTATTTTTCTTTTTATTTAAAGGGTTTTTTCTATTGAACCACTGCCGGAGAGACATAAAGTACAGCAGCGCCCGAGTTTTGTTCGGACTCGGCTAATTATAGCAAAAAAATAGCGCTCCTAGTATGTTGATAAGTTTGTGGATAAACCTGTGATTTCTGTGTGTAAATCATGTTAATTGATTTTTTTAGTTCCGTTTGGTAACATTATTGTATACAAAATTAGCTTTTGGTTTCACGTGAAACCAAAAAACTCTTTGCTTGTAGTTTCAAAATTATTAAAACAACAGATTTAAGCTTCAATGTTTCACGTGAAACATTGAAATACCAATAAAATATGCTCTCACCAGATTTCGTCGCAGGCGTAATTTCCGTATGTGGCACATTTATACATATTAAGTCCGCACGTACAGAACAATTCGGTTTTCAAATAAAAATGTCACCAGAAAATTTTGAATTGCTCGATTATGTTGCGCGATCACTAAATCTTAATCAAAAGCCGAGATTATATCGAGAAAAAAATACGGAGTATCTCTTGCTTATAACCAGATCGCGTAAAAAACTACTCGGCTGCGTCATCCCATTTATCGATGACCGATTATATGGGCCAAAACTCCTGTGCTATTTACAATGGAGGAGCGATGTGCTAAAATCTGTCTAATCACTAGACAAAATATGGCACAATGGAAAAAAATTCTCAAATCTCTCGGACTAACCGATAGTGAGGCAATTATTTACCTGCTTTCACTTGAACTTGGACCCACACCCGTTCAAGATATCGCCAAAAAGGCCGGAGTTTCTCGCATGACAACCTATACAGCGATCGAATCGCTTAAAATGCGTGGATTAATGAGCTCGATGCAAACCGGCAAAAAAACGCTCTATACCGCAGAAAATCCCGAGCGGCTTATTTCGTTTGTACAAAGCAAGGTTGGTGATGTTGAAAACATACTACATGAAATTCAATCATCGATTGATGAACTCAAACTTAAACAACGTGGCGAAAAACCAACAGTTAAATTGCTTGAGGGAATCGAAGGCCTCAAAACATACCTCGAGGACGTTGTCGCAACAAAGCCAAATAACACCTGCGAATTGTATAATGCAGACACTGTTTTTAAAGTGTTCACACCACAGGATCTTCAGCCATTGCGTGCAAACATGGCAAAACTCAACGTGCATGGGCGTGCACTCCACACGGGAACACTTATGGCGCCGCCCAGAAAAGAAGTCGATACCATTAAAGTGACACAGCCACACAAAAAATTTGGTGGTGACATTTTTATCTATGGAAATAAAGTCGCGTTTTCAACGCTCGATGGCAAAATTATTACCGTTATTATTGAAAGTCAAGAAATTGCAGATACCGTGCAAGCACTTTTTGATCTCGCATGGGAAAATGAGCAATCGAAAAGAAAAAGTTAATTTGCCCCCGGGGTGATTTGAACACCCATTAACCCCTTAGGACGGGGCAGTTCTATCCAGTTGAACTACAGGGACACGTTTTGTACACAAATCATCCACAAGTTATACACATCTACCGAACAAATCCCGAACGTGTTATACTTGCGTTTCTATGTTTACAACAATCCTTACAATCGCATTCGTCATTTTGTGCGCCGCGCTCTGTGTCGCACTTGCAATACTATATCGGTTTCACAAAAATAATCAAGGTGGGGATGCGCATCTTGAGCGGCAGCTACAGAATACAACACAAACTGTTTTACAACAATTGAATGCGATCACCAAACAAATGAATGATCGGCTGCGGGAAAATACGCAATCGCAGCAGCACACAAATCAAACAATGGGGGAGCGGCTTGATGTTGCTGCGCGGTCGTACGCGATTGTCACCAACAAACTCGCACAACTCGAAGAAGCAAACAAACGGATCTACGATGTTGGAAAAGATATTGCGTCGTTACAAGAAATTTTACGATCGCCAAAATTGCGTGGAACTATTGGTGAATTTTTTCTTGGAAATTTATTAGCGCAGATTTTACCATCTGAACATTACACAGAACAACATCGTTTTCAATCTGGTGAGGTTGTTGATGCGGTTGTGAAGTTGCGCGATAACATGCTCGTACCTGTTGATTCAAAATTTCCACTCGAAAATTTTCAGAAAATGCTGGCCGCTCCCGACGAGGAAAAAGATGTACACAAAAAAATGTTTGTGAGCGATGTAAAAAAGCACATTGATAAAATTGCAAAGCAATATATTTTACCTGACGAGGGCACGCTCAATATTGCACTCATGTATATTCCTGCCGAAAATGTTTACTACGAAACAATTGTGAAGGGGGTCGAGGAGAATGATTTGGTGCATTATGCGCATAGTCGGAACGTAATTCCTGTTTCGCCGAACAGTTTTTATGTTTATCTGCAAACAATTTTACTCGGACTTCGCGGGATGCAAATTGAATCGAGCGCGCGCGAAATGATGCAAAATCTTTCGCGTCTCAAAGGTGATCTCGAGCGATTCAATGGCGATTATGGTCTCGTTGGAAAACACCTGACCAATGCCGCACGCGCATTTGATGATTCGCGCAAACGTCTCGAAAAATTTGATTCTAAATTTGAAAAAGTTGCGCAAATTGAACTCGCTGAATTACCGACAGGTCAATCAGAAGAATAAAAAAATCTCCGGCTTATCACCGGAGATTTTTTATTTCACTGTTTAGAGTGAACGAATCTTTTTTGCCAAACGTGATTTGAGACGAGCCGCTTTATTCTTATGAAGAATTCCGCGCTTTGCTGCCTTATCGACAGCGACTTGTAATTCGTGCGCTGCTTTTGCCGCGCCTGACTTATCTTTCCCGTCAACCGCGACACGAGCGGCTTTTTTTAATTTACGAACACCATCGCGAATCGCCTCATTGCGAATAAACGCTTTTTTCGATTTACGAAGTGCTTTTTTTGCTTGAGCCAAATTTGGCATAACCGTTAGTTACATGAGCGTGTAATAAAGTTTTGCGTGTCCGTAGTTTAGCAAACCGATCCAAACTAGTCAATATTATGGTTTGAACGTTGCGAGAGACGACTCAAGAATGTCCTTATTTTCAGCCCACTTTGAGTCCAAAGCGTATCCACATACCACCGCGCCATCAATCGCATCCGCTCGCACAACAAAGCACTCTCCGCGTGGAGAATAATCGTCACCAGCCAAATCAACGACAACCTTGTATGCCTCGGCGTCACCAACTTTTGCCGGCCCCTCTTCGAGAACCTTAACCGAATTCCACGAACTTCCAAATGAGCTCACGAATTTTTTTGCGGTTTCAGCAACCGAACCATTGGTTAGTTGCGTAACCTGCACATTAATATTTGCACGATAATTAAATTTTGCAGATGCCTCATCTGCATGATCACTCGAAATCATGAGTGCCAGGCCCGGCTTAGATTCATCAACCTTCCAATTGAGCGGCGGTTCAATCGAGAAACCATACTTGGTATGCGTGTATCGAGGCATGCGTTGCGCGATTTGAGCTGTTGGCGTCGGATTCTGTGCCTGCTGTGAAGCGGACGCTTTTTCAGACGGAGCTGTTGTGGCCGGTGCCGAATCCCCACATCCAGAACCAGCGAATAATAGTGTCGCGAACAAAAAAACGAAGTGTGTATTTTTCATATTTTTTAGTAAGTTAGATCCTACCCTCCACTACGGTTTCGAATAATCAAACGCTGTGTGAGTGATTACAAAATAAAATACCACCACAGCACTCATCATTGTACCATAAGAACCGTAACGAGAAAATTAATCACATGTTATTCGTTAACGATGCCGACCCAATATATCCTTGAGCCACAACAAATAATTATCGTCCCAACCCGCATCAAGTGGTCGAAGCACAACTGCTTGCTGTGCTGCAACATGAGCTTCATCACTTTTGCCTGATACATCAGCAAGTAGTCCATAAAAGATAAATGCCTCTGGAATATCTGCGTGTATATCTCGAAATTTTTTCAAAAGATCTAGTGACTCTGTAAACCTGCCCTCGGAAAAAAGAACGATCGCGAGCTGAAATACAGATGCGGGACGATCGATACTTTGAACAAGACAAGCGCGCAACGACTCTTCAGCTAACGCATACAAATTTTGATGCGCCGCAGACTTCTGCGCAAGCTTAAAAAAAACAACTGCAAATGCGTGACGGTCTGCTACAAGTGTTTCACGCTCATGGGCACGCAGCTCAAAACGCGCCAATAGATCTTGACCAATAACACCCTCATTTTGTGCATCCAAAAATTTTGCAAACTGGCGCGCCAAAATGCCATCGCGATCACGACTGAACGGCATCATCCCAGTCGCATCATTCATCTGTTGTGGATTAATTGCTGCACGGTAACCAACAGCCGCCTGAACAGGTAACGTCAAAATAACAAACACGGATGAACAAAAAATGATAATCATGACCAGAAAAAATATAAATGATGTATTATTATTTTTAGTAATGTTCAGTGTTTTTGCTATAATCGGTACCAATATAAATAATAAAAATATCTGCGACCACGGACTCCAAATAAAAGAGATACCAAAAAATAAGTACGCAAAAAATGTCGCCAGCGCAACACCACGATCATCTATACCAAGCGCATTAATCGATCGAACAGAAAAAAATATCCAGAGAGCTAATAGCGTGAGCGCGACTAAGCCACCCGCGAGTGCAACATCAATGAATAATGAGTGCGTAGTATCTGTCACTTGTTCACTGGGCATAACCCGAAATAATGGAATTAGGTTATGCGAAATTACGTTGAGATGTTCACCAAATCCATAGCCAATGATTGGCCTATTTTTGAATTCATCGCGTGCAGCACTCCACAATGCAAGACGAGAATAAATCGTACTACTTCGATCAGCAATCAAAAAATACTTATACCCAAAAAAAACATACAGGGTCATAAACACAAAAATGATTACCCGGTATTTTTGATTTGCAACTCGAGCAATGGCCCAAATAAAAACACCGGCAGCAGCAGCGACTAATGCACCACGTGAACCAGAAAAATACAGAAGCAGACCCGTAACAATTAGCATGCTCGTGATAAAAAATTTTCTGTGTGTCTTATGAATTATCTGCGCAGACGCCGCGTACGCAAACCATGGAATAAATAAAACCAAGGCGGAGAAATAAAGTGGGTTTCCAACAAAACCGGACCACCGATCTGATTGAACACCTGTGGCACCAAATCGTGAAATTATGGTGGTTGTTATTAAAATAGATACCGCATACATCAAAATTTTTGAAAAAACTATGGGCGATACGCGATGCCAAATAACAGCAATGATTAACACGATTAGCCATGACCACTGCATCCACAAACCATCGCCACGAGCCCACGTGCCCCACCACGTATATTCAGACCAAACAAATGCTGACCGCACCGTCAACCAAGCAAGAAAAGCCGCATAACAAATCACAACCGGATGCTGTAAAACACTGTTCAGCTCAATCCGCACGGTCGCACTACGGAATATCCAAAATAAAAATATGACGAACAATGCGATGATACCTACAGCCCACGCAGTCACACGAATAGTCGATAATGGTAACAAAAAATCATTGGCAACAAAAAAAGGTATGCTGAGCAAAAACGCAAAAACAAAGCTCAACATGCGGGGAAATACCCTAATATTCATATACAGTGCAGTATAGTGAGGGACGAATCAAACCGCAACAAATTTATCGATAAGAACGCGCGCATCAACCGTGCCGTGTTTGATCGCATAATCAATCTCAATCAACCGATCGTACCACGCAATCAGTTCGACGCGCGTCCACAATCGCGCCTGCCCCAACATTTTTTTCGCGACAAACGCATGCACGCCGAGCGTTTTTGAAATCGCCATATCGCTCACGTTCGGATTATCATCGAGCAGCTCGCGCGTCTGAAACAACAACCGAACCTGACGATGCAGCATCGCAAAAATGTACACCGGATCATTGTCCACAAACCACACATTCGCCAATTGCTTCATCGCAGCACCATGTTTTTTCATCGACAACAAATCCATTGCCTCAAAAATTTTACTTTCAACATCTGGTGGTAAAAATAAATCAACATCACGCACACCAATCACGCGCGCGCCACCCGCATACGCAACCAACACATCAATCGCGTTTGATACTTCATACTCATCCGACAAACGCCGTGTCAATTCACTCGCCGCATCTGCCGAAATCGAACCGCCGCGCTCCGCAATCGCGCGCACAACCCACGCCTCACGTTTTTTCCCCTCAAGCGTCGTAAACTCCTGCGCAAATTTTGACTCCACGAGTCGCGCGTGCAACTTTTCACTCGCCGCGCGCGCTTTTTTAACCGGCTCTTCCTCCCAGACAACAATAATCGTGTCGCTCGGCGGTTCACGCTCGACACATCGCGCTTCAAACCACGCAAGCAGATCCGCGTCGCCGCGTTCAAGCATCCGTTCCAGCACGACCATGCGCTTCTCGGCCAAAAACGGCGCGGTCATCAACTCACCCCGCACATCACACCCATCATCAGCGTCGCCAACCACCACACGCTTCACATTCAATTTCTGCGGATCGCGCTCACGATAAAATTTCTCGATCAATTTGTCGAGATGCTCGCGCGAACGCTTCGTGTCCGGCCCGTACACATACAAAACCATAGCGCCCACATCTTACCGCAATGCAAAAATTTAATCCAAATCCGCCCAATTCCCTCCAACCTCAAAATCAACTTTAACCGGCACCACCAACTTCACCACACCCGACATAATTTCCAAAATCCGTGGCGCCAATTCCGCGGCCAGCCCTTTTTTAATTTCAAAAATCAACTCATCATGCACCTGCAAAAGCATTCGCGCTGGACACGCGCGCTCTTCAACCGTCACCCCGAATCCAAATCCATACTCACGCGCCAATAATGCATCAATTTCAATCATCGCAATTTTCAAAATATCCGCCTGCGTCCCTTGAATCGGCATATTTACCGCCATGCGTTCACCCGCAGCGCGCACCGCCGCAACGCCCGACGACAATTCCGGCAAATAGCGTCGTCGTCCAAACATTGTTTCCGCATAACCAAGTTTGCGCGCAATAACCTTCGTTTCTTCGAGATACGCCGCAACCCCGCTAAACGTCGCCATGTATTTGTCGATAAATGCGCGTGCCTCCTCGCGTGACAAACCCGTGCGGCCGGCCAAACCCCACGCACCCATTCCATACATCACCCCAAAATTGACCTCCTTCGCCGAAAATCGCATCTCCTTAGTCACCTCCGCAAGCGGCACGCCGTGAATTTCCGCTGCCGTTGCCGTATGCACGTCGAGCCCCGCCTCAAAAATTTCGATCAGTTTTTTATCACGCGCCAAATGTGCTGCGATACGCAACTCAAATTGCGAATAATCGCACGACAACAATTCATACCCATCCGCCGCAACAAACGCACGCCGAATATCGCGCCCCAACTCCGTGCGCACCGGAATATTTTGCAAATTTGGATTCGATGACGACAACCGGCCTGTCGCCGCAACGGCCTGATTGAATGTCGTGTGCACGCGTCCATCCGCCGCAATCAATTTTGGCAACGCCTCAACATATGTGTTCAACAATTTCGAAATTTCGCGATGCTCCAAAATCGAATCGATAATTTCATGGGTGCCCTGCAACTTGTCGAGCTCACCCGCTGCCGTTGAAATTCCACCCGTTTTCCCGCGCTTAATTCCCGCAGCGGACAATTTCAACACATCAAATAAAATTTCCGAAACTTGTTGCGGCGATGCAATATTAAATTCTCGCCCCGCCATTTTATAAATTCGCTTTGAAATTTTTTCCAACTCGCCACTCAATTTTTTATCAAGCTTCGTCAAATATTTTCCATCCGCTTCGATCCCATATCGTTCCATGCGTGCAAGCGGCGCAACGAGCGGCATTTCAATTTCATCAAATAATTTTGCAAAACCCTTTTCGCTAATTTCCACGCGCAATTTTTCCGCAACGCGCCACACACGTTCAGCCCCGCGCGCCGCACGTGTCGGATCGCCATACGCCCACTCAACAACGGGCACATCCTCACCCAAAACAGTAATCACCAAATTTGGCAGATCATGCGAACGCGTTCCGGCTTGCAACACATATGCCGCAATCATCACATCAAAAATTTCACCGCCCACCCGAATTCCATGCTGCGCCAATTCATGCATCAATTGCTTCACATCATGTGCAACGAGCGCACATTTTTTATCCAAAAATAATCGACCAATCTCATCCCACTGCGATTCGAAATTCACCTCAACGGCTGCAATCGAGCCCTCCCACGCAAACCCAAGCATCGGCGCCGACGCACCAAACAAATCCTGCTGCACCGGCTTCATCAAATATGCCGCAACCGCGCGCTGCTTCAACATTTTTTCAACAACCGCGCGCGTCTTCACCACATCTTTCGCAACAATCAATTGTATTTTCTTTTTCGGCTCAACAACTTCGGTCACGCCCGCAGTCGAACTCGGCAACCGCTGGAGCAACGACAAAAATCCCAACTTTTGAAATACCGGAAAAATCGCATCGCGCTCAACCGGCACATACGCGGTTTTTCCAAACGAAAAATCAAGCGGCACATCACACACAATAGTCGCGAGTCGCTTACTTTGAATCGCATCCGCTTTTTTCTCAACCAGCAATCCGCGCATCCGCTCGCTCACACCCTCAATTTTTTCACCAACATCGAGCGCCGCATACATTTTTTCAATCGTCCCAAACTTTTTCACCAACTCCATGCCCGTTTTTTCGCCCACACCTTTCACTCCCGGAATATTATCCGACACATCACCCCGCAACGCTTTATAATCAACAACAAACTCCGGATCAAACCCAAACTTTTCGCGCACCGCGGCCGCATCAAAAATCAGCGTGTCCGAAATTCCGCGGCGCATCGTGTACACGCGTGTCGTCGTGTTGATGAGCTGCAACGCATCCATATCACCGGTCACGATAATCGACTCAACCGTCGGTCGTTCGTGCCGCGCCAACGTCGCAATCGTTCCAATCACATCATCCGCCTCAAAACCTTTTTTCTCAAAAATCTGCACGCCCATCGCGCCCAAAACTTCTTTCGTAATCGGAATTTGCGCGTACAACTCCGGCGCTTGCTTGACGCGTGTTGCTTTATATTCGGCAAACTCCTCGTGGCGAAACGTCGGCCCCGCCATATCAAACGTCACCACCACGTGCGTCGGCTTCAAATCCTTCACCGCTTTCAAAAACATCATCAAAAAACCGTACACGGCGTTGACCAAAACCCCATCCTTTGTCGCGAGTGGGGGAATCGCATGAAAACACCGATGAATAATCGCATTGCCGTCAAAAATTAGTAAACGGCGCGTTGGTTCAGAAGTCGTGATTTTGTGTGACATATCGAAACCCAGTGTAGCAGGGCGCGCTAAAAAAAAGAAGGTGTGGGCCCGCAGTTCGCAGACCCACACCAACACACTGCGCGCAAATGTCTCGCGCGCAAAGTTCCTACCGATCTCACTTGGCAACCGACAACGCAAACACGCCTGAACGCGTCAATCGACCACCCCGATGCACACTGATAACGCTCCGCGGCAAATCCTGATTCCGCTGACCTGCGCGATGCCCCAAATAAATTCCGGGCAAGCTCAGTGGTCCGCCGAGCTCATGAACCCGAATCAGCCCTGCGTCGCACCGAAACATAACATCAACCCCGCGCATCCGACCATTGCTCAAACGCACCACCGCGCGATCTGAACCGCCCGATTCGGCAAATTCCTGACGACCCATCAGCCAACAACCCGTGATAAAATCCGAATTCAATTCACCCATCTGAACGGGCGACCAAACACCGATTTTAGACAGAGTCTCGAAACCACTCGGCTTACGACGCACAAGTGTTTCGGCGGGTGAGTCAACAAAAAGTCGACCGTAATCAAGCGTGCAGCGCTCATGGTACAAATAGCCACTTATATAACAGTAGCTCATGGTCGTTTGACGATTGAAATGTCCAAGTCCCGCAAACGAATCGCCTGAAATCACGCCGCTGATGAGACCAATCGCGTCCTCCAGCGCGATTTGATTAATCTCAAAACACGGATCCCACATGCCGATCGTCACAAACGTTTGTTCGCGATTCAGCGGCAAGGTGCCTTGACTGACCAATCGAATCCGCTGAAGCGACTGAATCGTCGCAAAGCGAGCCGAAATTTCGATCTCGGGGGAAGTCGAGTAAAACGCTTTGTAACTATGCAGATCGATGAGAACCGCAGTAATTTCAGCCGGATCAAGCCAATGACTCGCGGTGAGCGGCAATAAATGCATTTCTTCGCGAGACCTAACTTGACTGAACAGCAGTGACCGAACCCGATGAAATACCATGAAACGACTCCTTGTCGACAATGTAAGTGGGGGGGGGAGGAAGTATACGGCATATATTCAAAATTGTCCATAGCCCGCATAAACAAAAAACACCTCCCACAAAAAAAGTGTGTGCAGCAGAGAAAACCCTGCCGACTACGCACTTCTTTTGTGGAGAGGCGACCTGAGCCGATGGCCGACGTGGGACCTGAGCCGAGGCTACTAAAAACCGATGTGCTGCTGTGGCTGTGGCTGCGGCTGCGCGCTGAGTTTTTCCGCCGCAATCATCTCCGCGAGCACCACACGGGTCAAGGTGAGCTGAATCTCGCCGTCCTGCGCACCGAACGCAAAGCGCTCCGGATCACCCGTCACCGGCCCGTAGGCGACTTTCACGCCGCTGTCCATGTTCATGGTCCCGATGATGCGCATCTTGAAACCGTTTGCGCCGATCCGACGAGTCTCGAGAACCACGAACTGTCCCTGTTCGCAAACCGTGTCCGGCTGAGTGCGCATGTTGAGAATCGAAACAGCCCGTTTCTCGCCGTCAACCTCGATCAAGCGGCCCATCGAAGCGACCGCGCGCAGGTTCAACGCGCCACCCGATTGCAACAACGCAGCGTTGCTGTAGCGAACCTTGCCCGCACGAACGCCAACAACCAGTTTGATCGCGTTATCGGTCAACGCAAGCGCGTACGACGTGTTGCCGAACTCAAACTGCGTAACGTCGCGCACATCCGGCATTGCAAAGACAACACCGTCCTTGTCGATCAGCGCGCTGTGCTGCACGCCATCGCGGCCGTCGCTCAACGTGTGATCGCCCGAGAGGTTGTTTCCCTCTGTTCCTTTGACGAACGCAGAGGCCGCAACGAAGAGGTGATCCGACGGCGCGCCGATTTGGCGATCACCGATCATCGTGATCAGGGTGAACGGCTGGCCCTCGAGAACGATCTGTGCTGCAGTTTGGAGCAGAAACTTACCAGACTTGTCGTCGCTCGTGGCCTGCTCGCCAAGTGGAACCGCAACGATGTTGCCCGAAATCACCCGATCGATCAGCACAGCGCCGATGTTGGACGCGACCAAGCTGGTACCCGCAAACTTTGGATCATTGAAATGAACCATGAGGCTCGCGATCTTGAACGAAGGAAATTGATTGAAATTCATCAATACACCCAACGGCCGCTACACGGAGCGGTCCGCAAAAGCATCCACCTCACAAACCCACAGCGGGCATGCACGGCTTCAGACAAGTGGGCGAGATTATAATGCGAAAGGCACAAAGTGTCAAGCGGGAATTAAAAAACCTCACCGCAAAGGTGAGGGGCTTTAAAGGTGCAGGTGAGAATTGAACTCACGCATAGGGGTTTTGCAGACCCCTGCCTTACCACTTGGCTACTGCACCGCAGCACTATTCTATCGAATGGTGCAGGATCCGGCAACTATCCGTTCTCGGAATAATGAAACTCTAGACTCTGCACGGACTTATTTCCAACATCGTCAAACGCTGAAACTTCGAGTGTGTGGATGCCCTGCTTGATTCCTGCCGCGGGGATCGTTAAAGTATACGGAAACGAATTAACGGTTCCAACGAGCTGCCCATCAATTCGATATTCAACGCGCTGAACGCCACGCACAGACGTCACCGTAACTTGTGGCACAATAATTGAACCGCTAACCGAACCGCCGGCTTGCGGCGCGGTAATTAAAATAACCGGCTGAAATTCTTTTTTATGAACGTCATCAAATTCTGTTGGCGGCTCACCAAATACGGTTCCACTTCCGGCTTTTGCGGCAACCCACTTTTGAACACCCGCCTCCCATGCGGCATATTCAGGGTGCACCGACGGATCACTCGGCGAAGCGCCCAGCGGATCTTCCGGATTGACGTAAAATAAAATATCGTGCGCAGGAATAAAAACTTTTTTAATCGTTGTTTCGGGCGGCGTAAATTCAGTCGCGCGTTTACCCGTCACGGTATCAATCGCAACGGTAATTCCGCCACCAACCAAACCTTGCAGCATCGGATTAGTTGCGACATTCGCGGGCGCGTCAGGAAACGAAACGATCGGCAATTTTTTTGTCGCGGCCGCCATAAACTCTTGCCAGATTGGCGCTGCGACCACAGATCCGTCCGCGCCGCGCTTCATCACCGAATTATCGTTGTTTCCAACCCAAACACCGGTCACAATTTGCGGTGTGTAACCCATGGTCCATGCGTCATGATAGTCATTCGTCGTACCCGTCTTTGCCGCAACCGGCCGATCGCCCAACGTTAAATGATTTTTCTCTCCAAAAATATATGCGCGCGACGGATTATCCGAAAGCACACTCGAAATTGTCGCCGCAAGCTCGGGGGACAAAACCTGTTTTGCATCTTTTTTCTTTGGCGTGATGTCGGCTCCGCTATGGTCTTCGACTTTCAAAATTCCGAACAGCTCATTCATCTTGCCTCCGTTTGCAAACGCGTCAAACGCACGCACATGCTCAATCAAACGCACACCGCCGCCGCCGAGCACAACCGAAGGCCCAAATTGTGATCGATCTCCAAACGTCGTGTAGCCGAGTCGTTGCGCAAAATCAAGCGCGCCGTCGATGCCAACAAGAAAAACAGCTTTCACTGCAGGAATATTAAGCGAGCCCTGAAGCGCCTGTCGCATCGTGACAGGCCCGCGCGTCGCGCCATCGTAATTGTGTGGATGATACGTTTTTCCATCATACGGAAAATCTGTTTCAACATCGAACAAAACCGTTTCCGGGGGAAAACCCTTTTCAAACACAGCGGAATACACAATTGGTTTAAACGACGAGCCTGGCTGACGAACCCCCTGTGTTACGACGTTAAATTGCCCGCCGTGTGCGTCGTCTGAAAAATTTCGCGACCCAACCATCGCCAAAATATCGCCGTTTGTCGCATCGACCGAAAGCAGCGCGCCGTTTGTCGCACCGTATTTTTTTTCCGCCGCATCAACTCCGTGTGCGACCGCAGCGTTTGCCGCAACCTGCGCATCAAAATCAAGCGTTGTCGTAACTCGAAGCCCACCCTGATCAACCTTTTTTTCGCCATACGCATTTACCAACTGCTCTTTGATATACATCACAAAGTGCGGCGCGATTGATGTTGCCTGAACCACGTGCACATCCGAAGTTTGCGATTGCGCGTCCTGCATCTGTGCTTCGGTTATATAATTATATTCGCGCATTTTTGTAAGAATGTAGTCACGTCGACCACGCAGTAATTTTGGGTTTTGCAAATAGCGCGTCGGCGCCTGTGGCATCGCAGCAACGGTAGCAGCTTCCGCGAGTGTTAAATTTTTTGCCGACTTCCCAAAATATGCTTGCGCCGCAGATTCAATGCCATAATTTGTTGAACCATATGGAATTTCGTTGAAATATAATTTCAAAATTTGATCTTTCGAATAAATACGCTCGATCTGCAACGCGAGAATTCCTTCTTTAATTTTACGCGTCAAACTTTTTTCATTCGTCAAAATTGCGTTTTTCACGAGTTGCTGGGTCAACGTCGATGCGCCACCGCGACCACTCGATAAACGCAGCACATCTGAAACAATCGCACGAACCAAACTTGTCCACCGAATACCCTTGTGCTCGTAAAAATGAGCGTCTTCAATTGAAATAGTCGCGTCGATGATATAGCGGGGAAGCGCGGCAACATCAACCACCGTGCGTTTTTTTTCATCGTACAACTCATACAAAAGATGCTTGCCCGTTCGATCAAACATTTTTGTGCTTTCGACGATGACACGATCTTGTAGATGATCAGGATCTGGTAAATCTCGGGTGAGCCACGCGATAAAAATCGTAATGCAAAAAAATCCGATAATCGAAAAAATTGCGGCAACGCCCAATAGGCGACCGATTGTAAAATTATGGCGAAATTTACTCCAAAGACTGTTGTGATTCGTAACGCCCAATCTAACAATTTTTTCTTTGAAGATTTTATTTTTTTTCTGCATGTAACATTAAAAACAAAGATTCTCGCTTCTAACGGTAGCAGAAAGCGGGCCCGTTGACAAAAACGAGGTTTTGTGATACTATTTACTTCCTCAAAACTATGAGATCAACAACAATAAAACAGCTTAACAGAGCGGAAAAACTTGTTATTTGTGCTGTATTTGCTGCACTCATCGTCCATTCTATCAAACCACAGGTTGTTCGCGCCCAAACAATTGAAACACCTGATTTTGATCACGCAACGGTGGAGCTTTCAGGAGATGAGCCTCCAAGTACCCCGTCGCTTGTGACGATTAAACGAACAATCACCGTCACCGCGACCGCATACTCATCAAGCCCTGATCAAACCGACGACACACCCTTTATCACTTCAAATGGTAAGCGCGTGTACGACGGGTTGATCGCAGCAAACTGGCTTCCGTATAACACAAAAATTCGTATTCCCGACATTTTCGGAGACAAGGTCTTCACCGTCAACGATCGCATGAACGCGCGCTACGAGTCAGGTCGTTTCGACGTGTGGATGCCATCGCGTGCATCAGCAAAACATTTCGGCGTCAAACACACCCGAGTTCAGATCATTGAATAAAATAAAAAGCGCACCAATTTTGTATTCGAACAAAGATGGTGCGTTTTTTAATTGTAAATTATTGGCGAATCGGCATGATGATATATAAATAATCATCTGTTTTTTCCGGTTGCAGCAAACACGGCGACTCACTATTCACCACTTTTAAAATTACCCGCTCATCGTCGACCGACAAAAGCCCATCAACCAAAAAACGATGGTTCAAAATAACTTTATTATCAACCCCGACGCCTTCAACCGAAATGTCAGCCGAGTGTTCGCCAGCCTGCGTTGAGGCGGATGTGATGTTGAGAATTTCCGAAGCTGGTTTGAGCTCGAGCGAAACCGCGCTCACACCCTGTGTTGCAAAAAGTGAGGCGGCTTTAATCGCCTTGAGCGTTTCTTCAACAGGCGCTTTCAATTCAGTATTCCATGTCTTGGGGATAATCTGTCGATAATCGGGATAAGTCCCATCGATCAGTCGCGAAACAAGATGAACGTCGCCAATCACACATGAAATCTGACCCTCGCCGAGCACGAGAGCGGTCGGTTCATTTGAGTTGGGGAGAAGTCTGTGGATTTCCTGTGCAGCTTTTTGCGGAATAATAACGCGCACCGCGACACTCGATTGATTGAGTAATTCAACGTGCACTTCCGAAAGACGGTAGCTATCGGTTGAAGCAAGCGTCGCACGCAACTGATCCGTATTTTCTGAAAAAAGCAGAACACCTTGCAGCTCTGGTCGAACTTCACTGTGCGAAACCGACATGAGTACACGTTGAAGCGCGCGCTTTAAACGATCCGCGGGAAAAACAAGTTCATTGTTTTTTTCAACCGGCGGCACAGCGGGGAAATCCGTCGCAGGCGCGCCCTTCATTTTCGTACGCTGACGACCTGATTTCAAAATCAACTCAACGCCATCTAATTCACAATCGATATGCGCTTCATTCGGAAGCAGCGAAATATATTCAACGAGCATCTTAGCAGGAACAGTAAAGGTTCCGGCAATCTCAACCTTACCACGAATTGTTGCAACGATAGAAAGTTCCAGATTTGTTCCGATCGCTTTGAGACCTGTTGGTTCTGCTAATAATAAAATGTTGTTGAGTATCGGTAAGTGAACTTGCTTTCCGGTAATCGAAGAGACTGCTTGAATTCCTTGTAAAAAATTTTCTTTAGTACACGTGAATTTCATATTCTGTTTCTTTATGTATTTCTAGTAATAGTAGTAGGGGCGGTGGAAAAGTGGATAAGGCCTTTTTGAGCGCGCAACCATGCGGTTATACAGACAATCCACCGGTGCACATCGCCTGTGCGTGAATTCCGCATGAACGGTGTATATGTTGGTGTATGCAATTTGCGTGTGGAGTTTCTGTGTATAAAATACGAGTTATCCACCACGATATCCACGTACTTTGTAACAGGTTTTGCGGAACTTATAAAGAACTTGTCCAGAGTCTATCCGCAACTTATCCATGTGCAATTGTGTATAACCGCTGGCGGATGGCCGCGATATCCTGTTTGAGCTTCATATCATTTTCAAGCTCGCGCGTAATTTTTTCGTACGCGTGCATCGCGGTGGTGTGGTCGCGGCCACCAAGTTCCTGCCCGATCGATGGAAATGAACACTTTAACTCCTCACGCAAGAGATACATGATGATTTGACGAGGAAACGCAAGTCGTTTTTCTCGGTTTGGGCTCATGAGTTCATCAATACTCACGTCGAAATATTGCGAAACAATCGTGGTGAGCTCCTTTGGGGTTAGTGATTTCCTGTACGATTGCTCATCATAGCTTGATAAAAGCGTTTTGACTGAATCAACTGAGGGACTTTCGCCGCGGAGTTGATGGTGTGCGAGAATTTTATTGAGCGCGCCCTCGAGTTCTCGGATGTTGCTTTTAACCAGCGTTGCGATTACTTGCAAAAGCTCTTTTGAAAGGCTGCATTTTTTTTCAGCGCATTTTGACTCGAGAATCGCAACACGTGTTTCAAGGTCCGGTGACGCAACATCCGCAATCATGCCCCACTCAAAACGTGACCGGAGACGATCTTCGAGACCCGGAATTGCCTTGGGCGGACGATCGGAGGTCATCACAATCTGTTTATTTGCTTGGTGTAGTTCGTTAAATGTGTGAAAAAACTCCTCTTGCGTTTCGGTTTTTCCCGCGATAAATTGGATGTCATCGATGAGGAGAAGGTCTATGCCGCGGTATGTTTCCTTAAATTGTTTAATGCTGCCCGAGCGAATTGCAGCAACAAATTCATTGGTAAAGCGTTCTGATGAGATGTAGAGAATTCGAACGTTTGGGTCGTTTGCGGAGATTCGGTTGCCGATCGCTTGGATAAGGTGGGTTTTTCCGAGTCCAACGCCACCATATATGAAGAGCGGATTGTAGACCTCGCCCGGACGATTTGCGATTGCTTGTGCGGCCGCATGCGCGAGTTCGTTGGTTTTGCCAACAATGAACGTTTCAAATGTGTAACGCGGGTTGAGACCAAACTTATTTTTTGCTTCGATGCGTTCGGTGACCGTTGTTTGCATCGATGGCGGCGCATCGGCGCGCGTGATGAATTGAGATTTTTGTTGTGGTTGTGTAGGTGCAAAGTATTGATTTTGTTGGGTTTGCTGCGGCTGCGTTTGTGTTGGTGCTGGCGGCGCAATTTCTTGAGAAATAAATCCAGCGAGGCTTGGTTTTGCGGGCGATTCGATCTTGAAAATTATTTTTTGAACAGGCTGCTCAAGAATTCGCTCAATGGAGTGAATTATCTGTTTTTGATATTTGTTTTCAAGCCATTGCTTTGCAACCCCATTCGGAACGGTGATCGTAACTGACCCATGTTCAAAGCTCTGCAGCTGTGATTGTCCGAACCACGTCTTAAAATTGGCTTGGCTTAGCGTTAATTCGAGCTCGCCGAGTACGGCGTGCCATAATTCGTGTGGTGTCATAGGGTCTTTCGGTGAAGTGGTGGTAATATAACACAGTTAGCAACTGTGGATAAGTGTATATTTTGTGTATAACTTGTGGAAAATCTGTTGAAAACTCTTTGGTGTGTTGGGGGGTCGACAAGATTGAGCTAATCCGCTATAATCCTTCTACTTATTACTATGCCAAAGCGAACATATCAACCAAAGAAGCGAAAGCGCGCAAAAACACACGGTTTTCGCGAGCGTATGAGCACAAAAAACGGCCGTAAGGTTTTGGCACGTCGCCGAACAAAGGGCCGCACGAAGCTCACGGTTTCTTCGGAAAAATAATTTTACCCTGACATGCTTGCACGCGAATTTCGCATTGCAGCTGATAAGGATATTAAACGGGTTTTGAAACTCGGAAAGCGGTTTAGCTGTCCCGAGTGTTCTTTGTATGTGTCGGGCAATACGCTGGGGCGGCCGCGTGTATGCGTGATCGTTGCGGGAGGTGTTTCAAAACTGGCTGTGGTGCGCAATCGGGTGAAGCGGCAGGCGCGCGATGTGTTGCGTGTTGCGGTTGAGCGTGGTGCAATGAACGGTGCGCTCGATGTGGTTGTGATGATTAGAGCCGCGGCTGTTCGAGTTGAGGACGATCGGCGGCGAGAGTTTTTTAAAATTTTTTTTGAACGCGTCGGGATTGTGGCGCGGGGGAAAATATGATTCGTTTTGTTGTGTCGATGCCCCAGCGCGCAAGCGTGTTCGGCATTTGGCTCTATCAGAAAACAATTTCGCCTGACCACGGTTTTTTTCGTGCCGCGTTTCCTGCGGGTTATTGCAAATTTTCGCCGTCGTGCAGCGAATACGGCCGCCTCGCAATTTTAAAATATGGTTTTTTTGGCGGTTGGGCGCGAGCCTTGTGGAGAATTTTGAGATGTAATCCATTTACGCGCGGGGGGGAGGATCTTGCTTAGTTATATTGGGTAATTAATGTGTTTAAATCTGGAAAACTTTATTTTTTGCCGTTGCCCCAGAAATTAATTTAATATTCGATTTCGCACATCCAAAAAATTTTGCAAGCGCGGTCGTCACGGCTATATTTGCTTTTCCGTCAGTTGGTGCCGCAGTTACCCGCACACGATATGAGCCATCGGGCTGGATTTCAACTAAATTGTGTTTCGCATGTGCAATAACGCGCACGGAAATTTTCATATCATCCACGCATCTTTTTTAATTTTTTGATATCGTCGGCGACTTTTGTGCCCTCGGTTTCGCAATATAAATTGATATGCTGCAATTTTGGGTGGTGCAAAATCGCTTTGAAACCGGCCGCACCGATCAACCCTTCCCCGATATGCTCGTGCCGATCTTTGTGGCCGCCGAGCTCGATTTTCGAATCATTGCAGTGCGACATTTTTAAACGCGAGAGGCCAATTAACTTGTCGAATTTTTTGAACGTCGCGTCAACAGCCGTCGCGTCGCGCAAATCATATCCAGAACCAAATGCGTGTTGCGTATCGAAACACACATTCATTTTTTGCGCCAAAGATTTGTCCGCGTCAACGCCGGCCAAAATTTCACCAACAATTTCAAAATTTGCGCCAATAACGTCGCCGGCGCCCGCGGAAATTTCGAGGAGCAACTCGGTGTGTCCATCATAGCCATCAAGAATGCGTCGGCAATTTTCGATTGAAAACTTGATGCCCGCCGCCGCGCCAACATTTTTTGCGCTGCCCGGGTGGAACATCATATATTTTGCGTGCAGGAGCGAATCGCGGTCCAACTCTTCGCGCAAAACACGCACCGATGATTTTTGCAGTGACTCTTTTTCCGACGCAAGGTTGATGTAATACGGCGCGTGCACAACCCACTCGGTGATTTTGTGTTGTTTACAGCGCGCCAAAAAATCCGCGATGATTTCGGGGGTGAGTTTGGGCGCCGGCCCACCTTGCGGCGAGCGCGTGAACATCTGAAAACACTCGGCACCGATCGCGCCTGCGTTGTCCGGAGCATTTTGCACGCCGCCAGCCATTGAAACATGTGCACCAATTAACATATGGCGGCCAGTATACCAGCCTTGATTTTATGGGGCAATTGCAGTAAGATGCCTCATATATGCGAATTTGTATCGCAACCGGCATCTACCCGCCGGCAACCAGCGGGCCTGCACAATACGCGGCCGCGTTGGAGGCCGAATTTGGTGCGCGTGGCCATCACGTTTCGGTCGTCACGTACGGACGGCTTGAGCGCGCCTTACCTGCGGCTGCGCGTCATTTTTTGTATTTTTTGCGCGTCGCGTCGAGAATCGCACCTGCGGATTTTGTTGTGGCGCTCGACACGTTCAGCGTTGGTTGGCCCGCAACGGTTGCAGCAAAAATTTTCGGCCGAAAAATTATTTTGCGCACGGGCGGTGATTTCTTATACGAACAATTTGTTGAACGCACCGGTGAATCGATTTTACTCTCAAAATTTTATTTAGAGCCGCGCGCATTTTCACGCAAAGAAAAAATAATTTTTGCGTTGACGCGGTGGACACTGCGCAATGTAAGCGCGCTTATATTTTCAACAGAGTGGCAGCGTGATATTTTTTTGCAGCCTTATAATTTGGCGGCGCAGAAAATTTTTATCGTTGAAAATCGTTTTGATAAAAAAATTTGTGATAAGCCCATGGTTACAAAAAATTTTATTTTTGCAACGCGTGACATCGTGTATAAAAATATTTCAGCTTTTAAAAAAGCGTTCGCAGCGGCGCAAGAAATAAAACCTGAAATTTCGCTCGAGACATGCCACATACTTTCGCATGATGCGTTGATGAAAAAAATTGAAACGTGTTATGCGGTTGTGATGCCGTCACTCGGCGAAGTTTCGCCACATGTAATTCTCGATGCGATTCGTTGCAATAAGCCATTCATTTTGACGCGTGAATCAGGTTTCGCGGAAAAATTAAAAAATGTTGGGGTGTTGTGTGATCCACTGTCTATCGATGATATGACCGCAAAAATTTTGTGGCTCGTGGATGACGTCAATTATGCACGCGTGCGAGCGCAAGTTCGAAGTTATGATTTTACCCACAGCTGGGGACAAATTGCGGATGAATTGTTAATAATTGTTCGAAAAATATGAAGGTTCTGATGTTGAGTACAGACACGAATATACTGGAAATTGGGTCAGCGGCATACATCCGGATGCGTGAATATGCAGGGCTTGTTGCAGAATTGCACATCGTGATTTTGTGCGGGAAAAAATCCGGCATCGAAATTCATGATACAAACCTTCATGTCTATCCAACAAATTCAGAAAAAAAATTGCAGCGTGTATTTGATGCATACAAAATTGTGGCCCGCACCATCGCCGCACGTGGCACAGAAATGCTTATCAGTTGTCAGGATCCATTTGAGTTGGGGCTGATCGGCGTTTTTTTGAAAAAAAAGTTTGGTACCAAATTACAATTGCAAATTCATACGGATTTTGAAAATAAATTTTTCATCAATGAATCGATAAAAAATCGAATTCGAAATTTTATTGCGCGGCGAATTTTAAAATATGCAGATGGCGTTCGTGTCGTGAGTGAGCGAATCAAAAAAACAATTGTAACACGTGTGCCCACGGAAAAAATTTCTGTGCTTCCAATATTTGTTGATGTTGCAGCGATTGTCACGACGGATGCAATCGATCTTCATTCGCGTTTTCCGCAATTCAAAAAAATTATTCTGATGGCATCGCGGTTGACACACGAAAAGCAAATTGCGTGGGCGTGTAACGTGCTTGCACCGATTATTAAAAACCACACCGATGTCGGTATTATTATTTTGGGCGATGGGCCAGAGCGCACAATGCTTGAAAAATTTTCGTTTGTGCGTACACTTGGCTGGATGCCGGATGTCGTGCCACATATCAAAGGCGCGGACATTTTTCTCAACACCTCGCTCTACGAAGGTTATGGCCGCACCATCGTTGAGGCGGCTGCGGCCGGCACTCCAATTATAACTACGGATGTTGGTGTTGCCCCTGAGATTGTTCGTGATGGTGAAAACGGCTTGATTATTCCAGTCGGTGATGGCGCGGCGCTTTGCGTTGCGGTTGAACGGATTTTGATGGGTGGGGTTTGTGTGCAGGAAATTTTACCGCAACTACCAAGTAAATCCGCGTATTTGACTGACTATTTGCGTGGATGGGAAAAATGCTTTATTTAAATTGTGCTACACTATATAAAATGAATTTTATGCGCTATACATTTTTATTCGTCATCGTTTTTGCAGTATTGTTTCCAGCAACTGCCGCACATGCCGCCGGAAAGTCGCCCGACCTTTCAATCAGCGAGGTTCAGGCAAATGTAACACCGTGGACTGCGGGTGTCCAAAATATTTCGGTGAAAGTTAAGCTCGCTAATAATGGAAGTGCAGCTGCAAAATCAATCGGACTCACAACGGTTTACCTGGAAAATTATCCAATTGGGTTGAATCTCGCGATGTACGCAACGCTCAAAGCGGGGGACACAATTCAAATCGGTAAGTCGATCAATGGTGTGTATCAATCCGGAACTTACACACTTAAGGTTTGTTTGAACGAGAAAAAATCTGTTAAAGAATCGGACTACACAAACAATTGCAGTTCAACTGAAATTGTAATTCCGCCAGCGCCACTTGCGGATTTGTCAGTTGATAGCGCGTCAATGTTTAAAATAAGTGACATGAATTACGGAAAAAATTCTGAAATTAAATTGGTTGTAACAGTTCGCAACGATGGGCCAGCCGATGTTGTGCAATTACCAAAGCTCGGAGTCGAGTCTGATGTTTTTCCGAAAGTTTTTTTCTTTGAACCAAAGGGTTCTCTTGGTTTGATTGCGGGCGCTTCAATTACACAAATTTACACATTTAAAATTCCACACGTTGATGCGGGATCGTATCCTACAAAAATTTGTATCAATGCATGGGGTGGCAAAAATTATGTTGCCGAATCATCGATTGAAAATAATTGTCTTGAGCTGTCGTTGTTCGTTTCTCCGCCACCACAACCTGATTTAGTTTTGGTTGATCCTGTGGTGACAGCAGTTAATTCTGCAAATGGCGGGCAAACCACAATAAAAATCGTAACAGAACTTGCAAATCAGGGAGCGGCGGATGTTACAAAAGTTCCCGCATCAAATATTTTTATCGAAAGTTTAGGAAAGAATTTAACGTTTGTAACACAAAAACCGATGGCGCTTGTGGCGGGTAAAAAAATAAAACTAGTAAATTATTTTGAGATACCTGCAATTGAGGCAGGCATGTATCAGGCAACGGTATGTGCAAATCAATCAAGTGTGTCCAAGAAAATTATTGATGAAGGCAATGTTGAAAATAATTGTGTTGATGTTGAGTTTGAAGTGCTGGGCGCGCCCGATCCTGATTTTTCAATTCCATTTTTTGAAGTTACGGTGAAGCCGACAGCGCTTGGATTTAAATTTACAACAGCAAATATCGGTGCGGGAGATGCAAAACAAAATCCAGATGTTGCAATTTATTTTGACGGAGCAAATGAGGCAGAAACGATTGTTGTTCCGAAATTTAAATTATTGACTGCAGACAAACAATCAGCGGTTGTGTTTGTGGTGCCGAATACCGCGCTTACAGAACCGGGCACACACACCATTAAGGTCTGTTTGAATCCAAACGAAATAATCAAAGAAACAAATTTTGAAAATAATTGTGCAGAAACAGAAATCGAAATTCCGGAGCCCATCGCAGAGCCTCAGCCGGATATTGCGTGGTCTAGCATCAGCACAACACTGACGAAATCAACGATTACTGGTGGAAATTTTTTGCGCGTGAGTGCGAAGTTCAGAAATGTTGGCGACGCATCAGTGCCTAATATTAAGTTTGATGCAGTCGGATATTTCGATGAGTCGGATGAGCTTAGTTTGTTCCGCGCGCATGATTCGGGTGGTGAAAAGAAAGATGGTGTTGTGAACTTTAATCTTTCGGGTGACGTGCCGACAAATTTTACCGCAGGCGAACATTCAATTAAAGTGTGCGTGAATGAGCAAAAAGTTTTCACGGAAAAATCGTACGAAAATAATTGCGTGACTGGAAAATTTGTAGTTCCAAGCGCGCTATTTTTGCCGCTCGTGAAGTGATAATTGAGGGAGTTGGCTTTTTGTTGTCTCATTTCAGCGCACCTTCCTCCTTCAAAATTTTAATTTTATTTTCGTCGCCGCGATTATATCTCCCCGCCGTGCCGTCGCTGCGCACGACGCGATGACACGGAATGTTTGGGTTATAATTTGACTTCATAATCGAACCAACGGCGCGCGCTGCATGGGGCGAACCGGCCGCAGCCGCAACTTCTTTGTAGGTCATCGTGCGGCCGCGCTGAATTTTAGCAACTACGGCGAGCACGCGTTCGTGGAAATCTGTCACATCCGAATAATATACCACCGCCACACATGCTTTTTTTCACCCGTTGAACTCAAACCAGATTTTAGGATATTAATTTTATTCGCCTTGCAGAATTCATGAAACTTTTTATCAGTCAGTATTGTGAAATGCCGCGGATCTTCATCTGTCGCTGACATAAGATCTTCGGGAATTTTAATGTAGCCGACAGCACGCGGCTTACTGAATGATCGAATATTTTTCCACGCAAGTGGCCAGTGTTCAAACGGAATATGCTGTAAACTTGCGTTAGCCCAAAACCCATCAAACTTTTTGCGTGGCAATGTTTTTGCATCTGTTAGATCGGTGTATTGAAATTTTAGCTGCGGATAACGACGCGCTGCAATTCTCATTATTTTTTTACTAATGTCGATACCAAAATATCGAAGTTTATGTCCGATACCAAGAAATAATGGAATAGAGCGGCCGTGTCCGCATCCAATGTCAATGATAGTGTCGCCCGTAGAGAAATATTTTGCAAAAATGGTGAATTCTTTTTCTTCAAAAAATGAGGACGTTTTGTTCGCGCTCCATTTTTGGGCGTGTGAGTCGTAAAAGTTGCGATTATTTTTTTGAATTTTATCCATAGATTTTTTTAGTGTAGTTGTTTTGTGTGGTGGCGTCAATTATGCACAGGTTTTCCACCACACTGAGCTTGACAAAATTTTTTGTTTGTGGAACCCAGTGGTAGATGATTATTCGGTACACCACACATGCACAAGAAAGTATTCAAGAAACAAATCTACTGGGCTTTTGTGTTACCCAAGTTTTGATACAAAAAGTGCTGGAGTCACCCGAACGAGTTGATACCGCCTCGCGGCACCCACAAATTATCGCGCAACGACCAATTGACGAATTTCATGTGCTTCGGGTAGTATACAGGTGTGAGTTTAACTACATTTTGGTAATTACCACATACGTGGGAAGACGCAAACAATATGAACGATAAACAAATCATTTTTACGCGACACATTAAATACGATCCCGAAGGCGACGTGCTTTCGTGGAAGATTAATTCGTTGAAATACGATGATGCTGTTGAGTTTGGTGATTTAATTGTGCAAGTTTCGTTGTGGCGAATTCCCGCATACGCAATTTTGCTTAACGCTAGTGACCACTTTAATTTTTTGAAAAAACATCGTGCAAAATTTCTAGCCAACGCTGCGCGCGTGTGAGCACAACCACCTTTATTATGTTGATCAGGAAAAATTTTCAAACATGGTCAGGCTTTGTACACAACCTCCACATTTAAACGAGAGGTGATTGTTGTTGCGCCGACGTTTCGCGCAGCGGCCGCCTTTCGGGCGGCTTTTTTAATTCCTCAAATCACAAATTATGATTGTAAATCCTATCAAGACATCAGTCGTACGGGTCGGCGACGATCTTATGAAGCACATCATCATGCACATTCCGAAATTGCAGGAAAAAATTATCGTTGTTGTTACGTCAAAAATTGTTGCGTATGCCGAAGGTCGGTGGGTGCCGAGCGCAAGTGCGCGCCGTAAAGCAGAACTCGTGCGCGAAGAATCCGATTGGCAGATGAAAACAAAATATTGCTGGCTCACGATTAAAGACGGCACAATTCTTGGGTCGGCCGGAGTTGATGAGTCGAATGCGCACGGTGGGTTGGTGTTGTTGCCGCGCGACAGTTATGCGTCAGCGGAAAAAATTCGCGCGGCGCTTTGCGCGCACTACGGCGTCAAGAAACTTGGCGTGATCATAACCGACAGTCGGTTGCTTCCGCTGCGTGCGGGCGTTGTCGGGATTGCGTTGGGATATGCGGGGATCAGCGGCATTCGCGAATATCGCGGTACACAGGACTTGAACGGACGCGTGATGTCATACTCGCGCACCGATGTTGCAGACAGTCTCGCAACTGCGGCAGTGCTCGTGATGGGCGAAGGCAACGAATCGCAGCCGCTGGCAATTATCAAAAACGCACCGGTCGAATGGGTGGAGGAGGTCGACAAAAAAGAATTGTACATTGATCCGCGCGAAGATGTGTACGCGCCACTGTGGCGACGTGTGCGAACGTGGGGAAAATTTATCGGGCCAAGAATGCGGTACAACAAACGAAAAAAGATCTAGGAGGTATATATCATGGAAAAATTCACGGCGTCGCTCTCTGCGTCTGTACCGTTTTATTTTTTTCGGCATGTTCCCACATTGTTTCAAACAGCATGCGCAGCATTTTTACAATGTATTGATCTTCAATAAGCAGTGCGAGCGGAGCACGCGGTTGCCACACGACGACTTTATTTCCAAATAATTGAAAAGCAGTTTCAAATTTTTTGTCAGGTGGCAAATATTTAATTTCGCGAAGTTGCTGTTGTGCTACAGATGCAATTCGTTCGGTTTCTTGGCTCGGGAGCGAAAGCACGCGTACACGCGTTCCACGCGCAACACGTTTTTTTGTCCAACGTTCTTGGTCGGCTTGTGGCAAAAATTCCAAATAATCTTGAACTGATCCACAAAAATCAATGCACGTTTTTTCTTCATCAAGAATTTGATAAAACACATTAAGATATGCGTCGGTTCCTTGAAGCACTTTGATAGTTGTTGGTAATTCACCTTGCGAATACATTGCGAGCAAGTCCGGCATCGCGTGCGTCACACGCGTGCAAAACCGCGTAATTTTTTCGTGTTTGTGGCGAAGAAGTTCAGTGATAGTTGTTGGTGCTTCGACTATAAATGTGCGCGCAAATTTTTTGCGTTCGCTAAATTTTGCCAAGCCTTTTGATTCGAGTCCTTCGATTACCTTGTACACATTCGGTCGTGGCATCCCCATGATTTCAGCGAGCTTTGTCAGAGTTGCGGGACCGAGTGACAGCGAGAGTGTGTATAAACCCCGTTCGTTTTCAGTAAGTCCAAGTTCCACGAGGGATTCGTATAAGATTTCTTGCAATTCTTTTTGGCTTAGCATAGCGTTTGTTGAAATTTAAACGTACATAAATTATATACGCATTACTGATTTTTGTCAATATATTAGCCAAATACTATTGACAAATTAGTATTTTCGTGTTATTGTGCTTAGTCACAGTGAGAAACCCGAAAGGTGATGATCGAGAGTGACGAGAACACAGCTCTTTACCAAAGCAAAATCAGCAATCGAACTTTCATAGAGGTTATTATGAACATAAAAGATCAAATCAACCACGAAATCGTCCGTATTCTTGAACTCACAAAGACTAGTAAGATCGAGGATTCAGAAGATTTTAACATTCGTGGCGAGCTGTATCGGCTTGCGCTTGATCTTGCACCCAAAGCTCGTGATCAGGACATCGAATACATGCGCGAATGGTTACGTGTGTCTAAAAATGAAATCGGCATCGATATCGCGGCGGGGACCGGATTCTTGACTCATCATTTGGCAGAGTGGTCTCAATCGCGTGTTTACGCGATTGATCCGAGTGAGATTCAGCTTGGTGCGCTGAAGCGTCGTTGCCCGGAAAATCGCGTTGTTACCGTTCATGGAGATCTCTCTAAAGCAGCAACGTACAGGTACTGCAAGGAAATTGTAGGGACTGTTGATTACGTTACGAGCTATGGCGGCATCCACCATGTGACTGATAAAAATGGTGTGGACCGTCAGCACGAGATGTTTAAGAATGTGAGCCAACTGCTCAAAAGTGGTGGACGTTTCATTGCGGGTGACGTGGGTGCTGGTACAGCGCTCGCGCTCCACTTTGAAAAGTCGGTTAAGAAACACTGTCTCACGGGTCATGACGAAAAGTGGTTGAGTCCGGAACGTCTGCACGGCGAACTTCTCAAAGACACGGACATGGAATTTGTACGCGCTGAAATCGTTCCGATCGTATGGAACTTTAGTGGGCTTAATGAAATGGCGCTGTTCATGAAGGCACTGCATGCATATAATTTAACGGAAGCTGAAATCATTAGCGATCTTGGATCAATTCTCGGATTCCACATTGCTGAGGATGGTTGCATTTCATTGAACTGGCCGATGCTCCTGTTTGAATTACGCAAAAAATAAACATAAACAAGCCCGAAAGCATTGCAACCGCGATGTGAGTAGGGCTTATTTTTTATACAACAACCACCAGTTTCGGAATATTCAAATGCTGGCCTGCATTTTCTCCGACAAATAAATTTTTCGTGCGATCGCTCGCGTGTTGCGTGTGTGTGAAAGTTTTTTGGGATCCACCCAAATGAACGGTGTGTTTTCCAAATTGTTCGTCGAGCGCGTCAACCGCCGCATACACGCGTTGAAATTTTTCCATCTGAATTGCTGGTTCGAACAAAGACGATTGGATTGCTGTGTCTGATTGCAGATCCGCGAGCACGATTCCGGTCGCGCGATAGTGTGTGCCACGTTTAAAAATTTTCGCGCACAATGTGCGCATGTGCGGCAATAAATCGTGGGGGAAATTTGATGCGCGCGTGATCTTTGCTTCCATGACAGCGTGTTCGAATTGTTGGGTACGCAAATACACCACAAGTTTGCGCGCGACGAGTCCGTGGCGACGCGCTTTGATGCACGCGTTTTCTAGGTTACGCGTGAGTTGCGCTACCACATATTCTGGATCGTTCGATGGCGGCGTGAAAGTTTTTGTTTTTGAAATTGATGCGTACGTTGTTTTTTCTTCCGCGACGATCGGCCACACAGACTTGCCATTTAATTCATGCCACATTTCTTGATGTGGTTTATTAAATTTCGCCGCAACATACTCAAACGGTTTAGAAATAAAATCATGCGCCGTATGTATTCCGAGTGAGTACATGTATTTTGCGGTATTCGGGCCAACTCCCCAAATTTTGCTTACATCAAGCGCACCTAAATAGTCTTTAATTGCACGCCCCGGCACGCTCGTAAATCCATTTGGCTTTTGCCACTTGGACGCAATTTTTGCAAGTGATTTTGTTGGCGCCAAACCAACAGAGACAGTAAAACCCAGCTCCGTATCGATTGTCCTTTTCATTGTACGCGCAATATCTTCGTATGACATATGAAGCGGCCCTTGCATGCCGGTCAGATCCGCAAATCCCTCATCAATTCCATATTCCTCAACTTGCGAGGTGAATCGGCGCATGATGGCGAACATGCGTTTGGAAAATAGGGAATAGGTTTCGTAATCGCTCGATAAAATAACCGCATCCGGACAAATTTTGCGGACCTCATGCAAAACCATGCCGCGTCGAACGCCACGTGCCTTTGCTTCATATGATAACGAAGAAACAATGCCGCGCTCTTTTCCGGTTATGACAACGCGCCCACGCAACTCGGGATGTAGCGCTGTTTCACAACTCGCAAAAAATGCGTCGCCATCAACGTGCGCGATGGCGCGGGGGAATGACCGAAGATGAGCGGAAGTTTCCCATAAACCGATCGACATATCACTTGTATTTACGGATCACGCTTGTCACCACACCCGCAACATTTAATTCTTGCCGCGGGCGAATGTCCGGATATTTTTTATTTGCGGGTCGCAAAATGACCTCGTCTCCACGACGCAAATAATATTTCATGGTCCAATCATGGTCAACTTCGGCAACAACAATTTCTCCCGGCTTCGGCGCGCGTCCGCGCTCAACAATCACCATGTCACCCGGCATGATGCCGGCCTCAATCATGGAGTCGCCCGAAACCGTCAACATATAAGAAGCCTCAGGATGTTTGATCAGAAACTGATCCAAACTTAACGTATCCACCAGCTCTTCTTCGGCTGCGGTCGGAAAACCAGCCTGCACCGTTCCCAAAACGCGCAAGCCGTATAATTTAGTTGTAGGAATCAATCGGCCGCCATCAGTTTTGCAAACCAATCCCTCCTCGACGAATTTTTCTACATATTTATGCAGCGAACCTTTTGATTCTACACCATATAAATCAGCCAATTCATCATACGAGGGAAGTCGATGAAATCGGCGATAATATTTGACCAACTCCTTTTTGCGCTGTTCAAACAAAATCTGTGTCATAAAAAATGGTTAAGAAGGATCGTACTCTTAATCAGAGTATAGAGAACATACGTTCTCCTTGTCAATGTGTATAACTGGTGGATAAAATAAAAAGACCGCCATCACTTTATCCGATGTTGGAAAAGCGATGGCGTCTGTGTGGGTTGTTGAGATTTTTCTACCCGTTACCTCGTCGCCAAAACGAGGTGCGGCAACAGCGTGTTATAGATCCTGACTTTGTCTGCGAGCGTTTTGACATCAATCGCCAGCATTTCGCTGATGGCCGCGGCGACTTTCTTTTTGAGACCGTCAACAGGTTGTGACAACGCGAGAACGGCTTGAAATTCGTCCTCGACACGCGGATCAATCATCACGTTGATCATTTTGATATAGCCGCGAACGGCAACGAGTTGAAGGCCGGTGAGCTCGTCAAGCCGGAATTTATCAAAACGCTCACCCGTGCATAATGAGATGCCACAAGCAACCACATATTCGCACGCGTTCAGCGCATCAAAGAATTCAACACGCAAGTAATGCCGGACAATCATTTCAGGCGTATTTTTTTCCCGAGCGTACTCGAGAGCGCGAACGAGATTTGAATTTCGAACATAACGAATAAACTCATCTTTGTCCCAAAGGTCTGCCATGATTCCTCCTATGCAATTTTGTCTGGCTCGCGCATGCGTTTCCACGGACGCACTTCGTCAGATGGTGTTTGGATGCCGTTGTAAGATTTCTGTCGTTCGATCACAAACTGATCCCGCATGCTGGGAAGCTTTTCCTCCGCAAGCAGCTTGAGTAAACGCATAACAGCGCCCTCCTCGGTTAGTTCGCAGGCTAGCCGGTAACGTCCATCCTGCATCACCTTTGCGATCCACGCGCCGCGACGTTCGGTGTACCCTTCGAGGTCTTTTTGCGGATCAAACCATGTCGTTATGATCGGCTTCTCTGCTTTACGAGGTTTCTTTGGCATGGCCAACTTCCTTTCAAAGGGAGTGATTCCCTTCCAAACCCTATAACTAAAACAAAAAAATGTCAATGTGCGGCGGCGATCATCTTTTCACGCATCCACTCCATCACTTTTCGGTTGCGCAATGAATTCAAAACAGATTCTTGCACATCCGGCGTTTGCAAACGCTTGATCGCGTCCGCGTTATTTTTGTATGCCTCACGAATTGCGTTCAATTCCTCCTCGAGTTCTGCTTTTGTCGCCTCAAGTTTGTGTTCAACTGAAATCATGTGTGTGACCAAACCCATCTTCGCGCGCTCAATCGCCTGATCCGTGAAACCGGCTTGCAATTCTTCCGGAGATTTTTTCATGTCAGAAAAATACTGTTCAGCCGCGATGCCGTGTTGTTGCAAACTGTGCATTAAATCTTGCATGAGTTTGCGTCGCTCCGCATCAATTAAATTTTCTGGCAACTCGCCAAACGTTGCAGCGCCAATCACCGCTTTCAGCATATCAATATCCGCCGCATCTTCAGCTTTGCGTGTGTGTTCGACCAAAATATTTTTCGAAATGTTCGCACGCAATTCGGCAATCGATTCGACACCAAGTTTTTTTGCAAACTCTTCGGTGACTTCCGGCAACGCGCGTTTTTGTACCTTCGTTAGCTTGACTTTAAACGTAATATTTTTGCCCGCGTATAATTTCTGATAATGATCAGCGGGGAATGGTAATTCAAATGATAGCTCGTCGCCCGTGTGCGCGCCAATTAATTTTTCAACAAAGCCCGCAATGTAATACGGCTCGTCGAGCGGCACCACATGACCGAGCGCCTGTCCGCCTTCGAGCGGAACCGCGCCATCGAATAAATGCATATCAACCGTAACCTGATCATGTTCACCAACCGCGTCCAGCGTGTCTTCGAGCGCTGCGTGCATTTTGCGCACATCAACAATCACCGCATCAATATCCGCATCAGTCACCAGCTCGCTTTTAATCGCGATTGAAATTTTCGAAAAATCTGGCAACGTCACCGCAGGCACAACCGAAACAGTCGCGCGATAGATAAATTCATTTTTCGGCGCAGCTTTTTCAATTGCGATATCAGGTGTGCCGATTGTGCGGAGTTCGTGTGAGCGTATTGCTTCGACAAACGTTTCGCGCACCGCATGTTCGAGTGCGGCATCCAAAATTTTCATTTCGCCAACCTGCGCAGCAACAACATCATAGGGTGCAAAGCCCGGACGAAATCCCGCGATTTTAATTTCCTCGGAAATTTTTTTCGCTGCGGCCATGAGATAAGGCTGCATCTGTTCCGGCGCGACCGTGATCGTGAGTTCGATTTGTGATTTTGGAAGTTGTTTGATGATGGCAGACATAAGAAGAAAATTCTAAAAGTAGGCGTATTTTAGCACGCAGGTGCGAACTTGGCAAGACTCGGCTATGGACGAAAAACCACCGCAACGAGCAGCATTCCGATGAACAGATAGGTTTGGATCAGCGGCGTGATCGTGCGTTCAAAAATATCACGAACTACTAAGCCAAACAACATGCCACACAACACGACGACGCCGTGCGTTTTTTGAAATAGCGCGATACTGATGCACGTGAGAACAACAGGAGCGATGAGCATGAGCGGTTTTTCTCGTTGTGAGGCAGACACGTACATGAGTGCGCCGCTCATTAAAATTCCTGCAAGAATGTACGGGTCGTTGAGCTCGAATAAAATCGAGCGTCCGGCGACGGTGATGCTGTGAACAAACAAAATGAAAATGGTGAGGAGCAAAAAAATATCGATGCTGACACGGTGCTCTGTGAATTTTAGCAGACGAATATTTCCGATTAACGCATAAAACGCAAGGAGCACGATGATGATGCCGTAAAATTCTGCGAGAGAGTAGCCCGCGCTCAATCCAACAAAAATACAGGCGAGGGGGATCCATGGTTTGTGTATGCGCGTGCATGCGATTGCGCACACAAGCCCAACGCCAACACATGCGACCATCATGAGTGGTTTAAATTCGAGCAGCCACGATGTCGTCGTGAGTCCGAATAAAAAAAATGCAATGCACGCACCGTGAAACATCTGCTGCGGGGTTTTCCATGCGTAATGCGTTGCAACAAAAATACTGATCAACGTTGAGGCGCAGCCGACGGCAAGTAAGGCGAGCGTAAATCCAACCGCACGTTCTGACCCCGCATAAAAAAAATGTGCACCGAGCACGCCGACTGTGGTGACAAGAAACGGCTGGAGTTCGTTTGTCGCGCGCGTTAAAAACGAAATGGTTAGCGCGCCCGTCGCGAGCGCAACGAGAGCTGTTCCTGTGCCGGCGATAGTCCAAAGTAGCGAGTACACAAGAATCGAACACGCGAGCGCACACAAGGGAAACAGTGAGTGTTTAGAATTTTCTGCGTGGATTTTTTTTGCAAAATATTCGATGATCGATGATGCGATCATACCAAGAATGAAAACGATTGCGACGCCGATTGAAAAAAAATACCCGAGCGCCGGAATCGCGATGATGAGCACGACGCCGATCGCGGGAAGAATCGGGTGAATTGTTGCGGGAATCGTCTCATCGGGCGCGCGGCGAAATTCAGAGAGCCACAGCGCGGCAATGATGGTGCAGACGGCGATAAAAGTTGAAAAAATAATTGCAGGGATCATAGTTTTTTTATCTCAAATTAGCCAAATTAATTTCTTTTTTGCCCTGAACGCGGTTGACGTCCAAATGATACCATAGTATGCTTAAAAGCACATTGTGAAGCGTCATTTCTTCAAAGTCCTTCTATCGCTGGTGCGGGCGCTTGTTTTACTCAAGCGTCTTGTTGTGTGGTTCGGACAAACTACCGGACGATTTTTGATCGTAGTCCTGAATCCGCTCATCCCGCTCGTTATCGCTCCGATTTATCAAATCACGCGACGTCAGTGGCGCGCGTATAACGAACTTTCCGAAGATCCGTGGACGCGACGAAAAATTTTTTTCAGCAACAGCACGTCGGTTTTTATTTTTGCAACGGCGATGGTTTTTTTTCTCACCCTCAGCTCGGTTAATGCGTCAACAGCTCCGGGTGTGATCGTCGGTTCGCACAGCTTATTTTTAACGAAACTGATTTCATCAGAAATTGATTGGCAGGCATCGGATGTTACATCGAGCATCGATCTTAATGAATTCACGGAGCAAATTCCAACGACGATTTATCATAACGGCGGTGCGGTTGCATACGTGTTTCCGTATACCGGAAATGTTGGAAAGGCTCCGCTCGGCGCGGAAGAGCCGCCACCGGAGGAGCCGACGGTAGCGCAAAAAAAACCAATCGAACATTATGCCGTGCAGCGGAGTGACACACTCGCACGAATCGCAAAAAAGTTTGGTTTGAAAATTGAGACGTTATTGTGGGCGAACAATTTGAAGGCAGCAAGCGTGTTGCATCAAGGCGATACGATTATTGTTCCGCGAACAGATGGCGTTGTTTACACCGTGAAAAATGGGGGCTCTGTTGCGGATGTTGCAAAAAAGTTTAAGTTGACGAGTAAACAGATCGCGCTCGCAAACGATTTACTCGCGACTGCGCAATTGAAAAAAGGACAGTCACTCGTCATTCCGGGTGTGCAGGTCGCGGTTGCAGCGGCCCCACAACCAAAGCCAGCGAAGCCAGAGCCGGCCGCGATTCCGGAATCAAATGAGCAGCCGGACGCATCACCATCAACGGCACCTGCGGCTACGTCGGAAACCACGGATTTTCAACCCGTTACTCCGGAGACACCACAAGACCATCCCGAGGTGATTCAGCGCGCACCGCTCGCGCCCGGCGAAAAATTATTTTGGCCAACACGTCAGCACAGCATCACGCAATTTTTTAGTGGTGGCCATCCGGGCGTTGATATTAATGGTGATTACACGGATCAAGTGTATGCTGCGGATGATGGCACCGTTGTTTTTTCAGGATGGAACAATAGTGGTTACGGCAACATGATTTTAATTGATCACGGCAACGGCATGCTTACTCGATACGGCCACAACAGCAAAGTTTTTGTCGCAACGGGCCAGCAAGTGACTCGGGGATCTGTGATCGCAATGGTTGGTACCACCGGTCGCTCAACCGGTTCGCATCTTCATTTCGAAGTTATCATCGGCGGTCGTCGGGTGAATCCGATTAAATATATTCGTTAGGTGCGCGCGGTTTCATCTCACCGCCGACAATACTGAAGCGCTTCGGCAACGTGCGCGTGCGTGACGGTCGGGCTGCACGCAAGATCTGCGATCGTGCGACTGATTTTAAGTAATTGAAAAAGCCCTCGCGTTGAAAGTTGCAATTTTTCCGCAGCCGCAACGGCAAATTCGTGTGTTTTTGCGGGGATTGTGTCTGCTCCGTGGCGGGCGGCGGCAAATTTGTGCGCGGTGATGACCATCTCGCGCAATTGAGCGCTTGACTGCGTTTTTTGAGGGTGCGCAATTTGCGAAAGATTCGTTTGCGCAACTTCGCAATGAATGTGGATGCGATCGAGCAGCGGACCAGAAATTTTTTTATCGTATACGCGTTTTTGTTGAAGCGTGCAGGTGCATTGACGCGCAGGATCGTTCAAAAAACCACACGGACACGGATTTTGCGCTGCGATTAAAATAAATTGCGCGGGGAGTGACACAGAATTTTCCGCGCGCGACAAATTTAACGCCCCGGATTCGAGTGGTTGACGCAATTGTTCAAGAACATTGCGCGCAAATTCCGGCAGCTCATCGAGAAAAAGTACGCCCCGATGCGCGAGTGTCATCTCGCCCGGTTTTAATCGATGTCCGCCCCAACGACCGACGAGCGCCGATGTTGATGCGCTGTGATGCGGCGCGCGAAATGGCCGTGACGTAGCCACACCAATTCCGAGCGACGAATAAATCTCGGTTATTTCGAGAATCTCACGCGATGAGGGCGGTGGCAATATCCCAACAAACGCACGGGCGAGCATTGTTTTTCCAACGCCGGGCGGTCCGGAAAGCAAACAATGGTATCGGCCCGCCGCCGCGATCATGAGTGCGCGTTTCGCAAACTCGTTACCGACGATGTTTGCCATGTCGATGGTTGCTGCTGGCGTCGTTGCGTCGTCAGGTCGCGACGCCGTCGTTGCTGCGGGGTGCGCGGCGAGCACGATGTTGCCCCGAAGATGCGCGATGCACGCGTGGAGCGTTGCAACTCCATACACAACAACGCCGTCAACCAGCGCTGCCTCGTCTGCGTTCTCGCAGGGGACGTATACGACGTGTTTGCCCGCGGCCGCCGCAGCTTTTGCTGCCGCCAAAACTCCACGCACCGATCGCACCGATCCGTCGAGCGCGAGTTCGCCGACAAAAACAGAATCCTCGAGCGCTTGAGATGACAGTTCGAGTTGTTTGCTCAAAATCGCGAGCGCAATCGGCAGATCGAGCCATGTTCCTTCTTTGCGTAAATCCGATGGCGCCAAATTAACCGTGATCCGAAAATTATAGGGAAATATGAATCCCGACTGTTTAATCGCTGAGCGAATGCGGTCGCGCGCCTCTTGAATGCGTGTGTCAGGCAGTCCGACGATGATGAAATGCGAAAGCCCGCTCGTGACTTCGGCCTCAACAGTGATCAATTGCGCGCCGATACCAACGAGCGTTGCGCTGCAGAGCTGTGTAATCATACCCCCCTAAAATTAAGTTACGTTTGTCTTTTATAAAAAATGAGCAAAAAAATCCCGCCCACAATCATTACGTCTGCACAGTTGATGATGCTATCGATAATTCGGAGGTAATCGATGGTGTAGCCATACATTATTCGATCAAACGCGTTGGATGCGGCGCCGAAAAAAATCGCAGCAAGCGCGGCGTGTGCGTGACGTGCGCGCGTTTGTCGAGCCCAGACGACGAGCCATACAAGAAAAACTGCGGTGAGCGGCAACACGATCCAGAATGGAACCGGTAAGCCAAATGCGACGCCGCTGTTATGAAATCGTTCAAATGCAAAAAATCGCCAGCCGATTCGGGCTGAACTGCCATCAAAAAAAGGCTGTTCGACAGCCATCTTGAGCAAACGGTCGATTGCGACCAAAAAAATTGGGCCTGCCGCCGTCGCCAAACGTAACATTGTTCCCCCCCTTCGTGTTTGTGTCACAGCTCCTGCGTTAAAGCTTTTTTGCACGCCACACACGAACTCGAGGTTGCGCGCGCCCGAAGTCGCTGCTCGTCAATGGGGTTGTTGCAATATTTGCAAATGCCGTAGGTTCCTTTTTCAAGACGAACCATTGACTCATTGACATCACGCAATTCCGACTGATTTGCATCGAGCAATTGTAGATTCGCGTCGTATGTCGCGACTTCTTCGGCGCTTTCGTCCTCACCTTCGCCATAGCTCGGGAATGCTGAGCCGGTTTCTTTGTTGGTGAGGTCACCAATTTGCCGCTCGAGGCGGATTTTTTGTTTTTCAAGCGTCTCTTTGGTTTCTGCAAGAAATTCTTTTGAAAATGATGAGTTCATAATGCGCGCAACAAATGACGAATATTACTGCAGTATAGATTTACCGGCGGCACATGTCAACACCAGCGGCGGCGAAAATAAAAAACCTGTATAAAATAGCAAAGGCTCGGGCAATCACCCGAAACAATGTAGTTAATCGGTGAGCCACGAGCCTTGTGCAAGACGGACACTACTTGAGGTACATCGTGAGACGACCTCGAGGATATCGATCTTGCGGGTTGTGTTGTTGTTGTTCGCATCTAATCCTTCTGCGTGGTGTTAATTGACCTCATAATTTTGCGAGGTAACACCGGATCGTGAGTGGGAACTGTCTCGAAAGACCGTTCTACCAGTATTCACGCCTTTCTCGTTGAAAGAAAAGTGGAACGATTTGAAATGTGAACGATGGACGAATGCGCGGGCAAAGAACTATGTGGTGGAACTCGTGCAAAAGAACTATTTTGATCTTCCGATGAGGAAGTCGTTATAGGGTGTGTGATGAGAGCGAGAGTTACAGCGTCTCTCGGACCGTAACTCGATCAAGCTTTCATGAGCACGAAGATACTATACCATAAAAAAACGATTTTGTCAACGAAAGCGTGTACAATTTTTAAAAACTTCGAAAAACATTGAGTTTTCCACAGATATGCACTACTTTTCCACAGGTTTATCAACACTGTATACGGTAGTATAGACATATTTTTGACAATATCGTTTGACTTACTGTGTTTATAAATGGTAACTTGAACCAAGTTCGGCGTTTGCTGGTGTACCAGGGAGGGGTACACCCGTGAGTGCCGAACTGTTTTTTTAAAAAAACAGCCCACCGCACGAGACAATTCTCTATGCGGTGGGTTGGGATGGGTTTGAGCCGTGGTTTCAGGTCGGAGGTTTCCAACCGCGGACGTCCATGTCGAGCGTGAGGCCCAGCTCCGCAAGCGCGTCTTTGGTTACCCCGAGCGACTCGCGGCCAAAATTTTCGATTTTCAACAGCTCTGATTCGGTTTTCTGCACAAGCTCTCCAGCAAAGCGTATATTGGTATTTTGCAAGCAGTTCCATACACGCACCGAAAATTCAAGGCTATTGCAGCTGCGATCGAGCAGCGGCATTTGCGAATCACCCACCGGAATCCGCACTGCGTTGACTACATTGTTCGCCTGCGGTGCTACGCCCGTAGCGAGACTCATGCCGCACTGGGGACAGAACTTCGCGGCTGGAACAATTTCCTTATGGATGAACGCACATTTGGGGCAACTGTGGATGTCCCCGATGATGCTTGACTTGAATGTGATGTCTTGGACAAGGCGAAGTGCCTCGGTCTTTGCGGACTCGGCCAACTTGGCTTTCAGGTCAGAAACAAAGAGTGCTTGTGGTTCAAACTTGCACATGAACGCGACCGTACACAGCGCCATCAAATCACCATCGTCTCCTGACGTGATCATTTTGCGCAGTTGGTTGAGAGTCACGGTCTGTTCTGGTGCTCGGTGCATGTTCACGAACCCAAGCAGAGAATCAGCGGTCTCTCCAGCGAGTTGCATCATGAAAAGTGCGTTTTCGGCGAGGCGCTTCCAGTTGTGGGGCATCAGATCGCTCTGTTTTTTGCCAATCCGTGCGAGCCAGTTATCTACCATGTACAACGCCGTGACGATGGGAGCCTCCATTTATGTGCCTTCCTTTGCCCACTTCGGGCGTGTTGGGTTGAGCTGTATTTAACCAAATTGAGGTGATTTTGTCAAGCGTGGCGCCTTGATTTTTGCCGCAACATGCGCTACGCTGCATTTATGAAACTTGTTTTTCAATTTGGCTCCCATCCGGCGCTTTCGCAGGCGGAATTGGTCAGCCGGTTTCCGAATTTGGCGCACGGCCGTTTGCTTGCCGAGCGATTTTTTGTCGTGGAATGCAGCGAATCGCCGGCGTGGCTCATGGGGCAGCTTGGCGGCGTGGTCAAAATTCTTGAAGTGGTCGAAGGCCTCTCGCGCAAACCCGACGAGCTTGTCGCGCACCTCGCGGACCACGTGATTCGTGCCAACACCGCGCGCAACAAGGTCACATTCGGTGTTTCGATCGTCAACGCGTCCGAATTCAAAGGGCTCGGCATCGCGTTGAAGCGCGAAATTCAGGCGCAAACCGACCGACCGGTGCGCTCGGTGATCAGCCGCGACCCGATTTTGTCGAGCGCAAGCGTGCAACTTGAAAAATTGCTGCCGCCGGACGGCGTTGATCTGACGATTCTTAAAGATAGTTCGGATGTTGTTGCGTGCCAGACCGTTGCAGTTCAACCATTTGATGAATGGTCGTTTCGCGATTATGGCCGGCCCGGACGCGACGCCAAGCGCGGGATGTTGCCGCCGAAACTTGCAAAAATCATGATCAACCTCGCGCAGGGAGCCATGGAGTCAAGTTCAAGCGCGGTGTACGATCCGTTTTGTGGCTCGGGAACTGTTTTGACCGAAGCGGCGCTGATGAATTTTGGTCGCGTTTTTGGGTCTGATATTTTGAAACAGGCGGTTGACGACACGAAAGCCTCGCTCGCGTGGGCGCGCACGCAGTTCGGGCTTGATGCGACCGAGTTCGATGTTTTTAAACACGACGCGTCGGCGCGGGCGCAACATCTTAAGCCGGCTTCGATCGATTTTGTCGCGAGCGAACCATTTTTAGGGCGTCCGCTCAAAAAAGGCGAGGCGTTGAGTGCGTCGGAAAAAAACGCGCTCGTCGCGCTGTACAATAAAACACTGCGCGCGCTTGCGCCGGCGATGAAACAGGATTGTCGGCTCGTTTTTTCATTGCCGTTTCAAATTACGCCGCGCGAGTTGTTGCCGCTCCACGAGATTATCGCGGAAACGGGTTTTACGATCGATCCGCTCTTGCCGGAACAAAAGACGCTTCTATATATGCGGTCGGATCAGCGGACGGGGCGACAGATTGTGCGGTTGGTTCGAAATGCTTGACAAAGTCTTGTGCAGCGTGTATGCTACGTCTTACTGAATGCTACAGAGCTGAATTATGTGATCTGCGACTTCCCCAGAGTTGCAGCTACTCCCGACTATTTCCAGCGGCTCACACCCCGGTGAGCCGTTGACGCAGTAGGCGGTCTCGTGGCAGAAACGAGTACGCACAAATTCAGGCCTCCAACCCTTGTATCAAGCTTTGTTCTCCCGCCCCTACGTGTGGCTGAACACTTCCATCTTTCGTCGCTCGCCTGCGACAGTTTTTTAAGAAAGATGCGGTAAGCTTTGCAAGGGTTGTTTTTATTTGACAAAACTGTTGCTGCGTGATACAGTCGAAACCAATTTAATTCTCGCCGAACGGTAAAATTCGGCCCGCAGCTGCTGACACTCGCGTTGGCCCGCCGCGGAAATTAGCATGCGAGGTATATGTTAGATAAAAATAAGAAACAAAAAATCATTGCCAAATTCCGCACGCACGCGGGTGACACCGGGTCGCCTGAGGTGCAGGTCGCTATTTTGACAGCAGAAATCGATGAACTCATCGGCCATTTAAAGTCACATCGCAAAGACCACTCGTCGCGCCGCGGTTTACTCCGCAAAGTCGGTGAGCGTCGCCGTTTGCTTCGCTTTCTCCAGCGTGAGAATGCGCAAAGCTTTGAAAAACTTGTAAAGGCACTTAATTTGAAGGCCGCAAAACAGTTTGCTGATCTCGATAAAGTTGACAACGTAGACGACATTGTGGAAGAAGTGGCGTAACCATTTTTTCACATGAAAAAAACAGAAAAACAGGACATGCCGGTGCAGATTAATTACACTGCACAACGCGTCGGTATTTTTATTGACGTGCAGAACATGTATTACAGCGCTAAAAATTTGTTTGGCGCAAAAGTTAATTTCATCAACGTGGTGAAAGGCGCGATTCGTGATCGAAATTTGATCCGTGCGACGGCGTATGTTGTTGAAACACCACAGCAGCACGAAGTTCGGTTTCTTGATGCGCTGCGTTTGCAAGGGATTGAGCTTAAAGAGCGCGACTTGCAAGTTTTTTCGAGCGGCGTTAAGAAAGCGGATTGGGATGTGGGGATTACGGTTGATGCGATTCGCATGAGCGACAAAGTTGACGTGATTGTGATCGTATCGGGTGATGGAGATTACATTCCGTTGGTTGAGTATCTTCAGCACAAAGGATGTCGCGTTGAAGTGATGGCGTTTCGTCATACTTCATCAAGTCGACTTATCGAGACTGTCGATGATTTTATTGATCTTGCGGAACACGCGGACCAGTATTTGATTCAACAGAACGGAGGCGGTGCTGCGCAACATCGTCCCTCGACGCATCAGCCAGCAGTTGATACGGAGGAAGAAATTGTGGGGGATACACAGCAGATTCCAGAAGAACGGGTTGCTTCGTCGAACGTCGACAATAAAAAAAATCAACGGCGCAATAAGCGCACCATCATGTAAATCGTAACGATCGTGCCATAAGGTACGTAGCGTTTAATAAAATGTATGTCACAAAAATTTAGCACCGAGTGGGGCGGCCGAACCCTCACGATTGAAGTAGGAAAGTTTGCTCCGCAGGCAGGTGGTTCATGCACCGTTCGCTACGGCGACACGGTCGTGATGGGAACCGCAACGATGAGCGATCGAACGCGCGACGGGATCGATTATTTTCCGCTCTCGGTTGATTTTGATGAAAAATTGTACGCGGCCGGTATTATTAAAGGTTCGCGTTTTATTAAGCGCGAAGGTCGGCCGTCTGATGAAGCGATTTTGACCGGACGCATGGTTGATCGCGGCATTCGTCCGCTCTTCAACGATGCGATGCGTAACGAGGTGCAGGTTGTAACAACGGTTTTGTCGTATGACAATGAAAATGATCACGAGGCGTTGTGCGTGATCGCGGCGAGTTGCGCGCTCACGATTTCAGACGTTCCATGGAACGGGCCGGTTGCGGGTATCCGCGTTGGTCAGATCGAAGGTGAGTGGGTGATTAATCCGACGGCTGAAGCGTTGAATAAATCTGTTTTGGATTTGCTCGTGACCGGTACAACAGAAAAAATTACACAAATTGAAGCAGCGGCAAATCAAGTTCCAGAAGAAGTGTTTGTTGCAGCAATGGACTTTGCGCGCAAACACATGAAGGAGCCGATGAAATTGATCGAAGAAGTGCGCGCGGCAGTTGGAAAAGAAAAACGCGCGGCGACTTCGGGCGCGGCGGAAGTTGCAGAAGGTGAAATTACTGATGTTGCAATTCTTGAACTTGCGCACGCGTTCATCGCAAAACATGCGGGTGAAATTTTTTACGATGCGCCCAAGCGTTCGAAAGCGGAACGTATGGAGTCGTTTGGCAAGATGAAAGAATTGCTCGACGCGTATTTCACGCGCGAAAATATTTCAAAAGATCGTCGCAAGATTGCGTTCAATAAATTGAAACATATTGTTGAGGAATTTATTACTGAAGAAGTCATTGAGCATGGGCGTCGCGTTGACGGTCGCGGGCTCAAAGAAATTCGTCAGCTCGTTTCAGAAGTCGCTGTACTACCACGTACACACGGAACTGGATTTTTTCAGCGGGGCGAAACGCACGTACTTTCAATTGTGACGCTTGGCTCGCCCGGTGACGAGCAAATTTTGCAGGGTATTGAGGGTGAAAGCAAAAAGCGTTACATGCATCACTATAATTTTCCTGCATATTCGGTCGGTGAGACTGGCCCAAATCGTGGCCCGGGTCGCCGTGAAATTGGACATGGCGCGCTCGCGGAAAAGGCTTTGCTTCCGGTGCTTCCACCGAAAGAAACATTTCCCTACACCATTCGTGTTGTGTCGGAAGTGATGTCGTCGAACGGTTCATCGTCTATGGCGTCGACCTGTGGCTCAACATTGGCTTTGATGGACGCAGGCGTTCCGCTCACTGCACCTGTTGCAGGTATGGCAATGGGTCTCGCATCAAATAAAGCGGGTAAATATGTTGTTTTGACTGATCTACAGGACTTAGAAGACGGTCCGGGCGGCATGGATTTCAAAATTGCAGGTACTCGAGCGGGCATTACGGCAATCCAGATGGATACAAAGACTGACGGCATCACCGCAGATATTATTCGTGACACGTTTGCGCAGGCACGCGAGGCACGTATGCAAATTCTCGATGTCATGCATGCCTGTTTGCCAGAGCCGCGTGCTGATTTGTCTCCATACGCGCCAAAGATTGTGACATTCATGATTCCAGTTGATAAGATTCGCGAGGTGATCGGTCCGGGCGGAAAGGTGATCAACGAAATTATTGATACCTGTGGTGTGAAAATTGATATCGAACAAACGGGTCAAGTCTCAGTTACAGCGCCACCGGGTGCGCAGCTCGAGAAGGCGGTTGATTGGATTAAAAATATTGTGCGTGTCGTTGAGTCGGGCGAAATTTTTGAAGATGTGCCGGTCACGCGCGTTGAAGATTACGGAATTTTCGTTGAAGTGTTGCCAAAACAGGATGGTATGGTGCATGTTTCGGAAATGTCATGGCAGCGCGTTGAGTCGCCGCATGATCTGTTCAAGATCGGTGATCACGTTAAGGTGATTGTCAAAGAAATTGATGAGCAGGGCCGTATTTCGTTGTCGATGAAGCGATTAACTGCGCCGCCAGCTGATTTTCAGGAGCGTGCGCCCCGAGAGCGCGATGATCGTTCGGGGCATGGCGGCGGACGTGGAGGAGATCGCGGAGGCCGGGGCGGGGGGCGACCACATGGAGGTGGCGGCGGCGGACGCGGAAGATTCTAAATTGAGTTGTTGAGAAATAATGCCCTGCCATCGAGCAGGGCATTATGTTACAATAACGGGGTTGTGCTTACACTGATATGAAAATTTTTTTAGCTTTGATACTGGTGTGCGGAATATTTTTTAATTGCAGTGCGAATGTGGTTCGCGCGGCCGATGAACATGTTTCGATGATTTTTGTTGGGGATATCATGCTTGATCGCAAGGTATTTGGTGCGGTCAAGCGGGCTGACTTCAATTATGAGTTTCCATTTTTGAAAATTGCTTCGCACCTCGCGGGCTATGATGTGCGTGTTGGAAATTTAGAAGGTCCGATAACTACGACTTCATTTAATATGAAGCGCGCTGAAAGAATGTCGTTTACGTTTAATCCAAATTTTGCGCCGGCGCTCGCGAAATATTTTGATGTTGTTTCACTCGCGAATAATCACACGTATAATTTTAATGAAGCTGGGCTGCAGGCAACGAAAAAATTTTTGAGCGCTGCGGGGGTAAAATATTTTGGTGATCCACTCAATCGTGTGGGGATGGTGAGTTATGTGATTGAAAAAAATGGATTTAAAATCGCATTTGTTGGGTATCATGCATTTTCGGTGCCGGAAAAAATTGCAGTGCCGATTGTTGAGCGTGCGATTCGCGATGCGCACACGAACGGAGCTGATTTTATTGTGGTGATGCCACACTGGGGTGTTGAATATAAACCGAAGCCATCCGGTGCGCAGATTGTGGCGGGGCATCGGTTTATTGATGCGGGCGCGGATGTAGTAATCGGCGGCCACCCGCATGTTGTTGAAACGGTCGAGCAATATAAAGGCCGTCCAATTTATTATAGTTTAGGTAATTTTATTTTCGATCAATATTTTTCAAAAGAAACGATGGAGGGCGTGATGGTCGCGATTGATTTGGTGCGCGATGGCGGTGGCGTGAGATCTGTGTTTAAAACAATTCCGTATAAAATCAATAACGAGAGTCAACCATATCTTACTGAATAAATTATGAAAAAATTATTTTATTTTTTTGTTTTCGCGACGTTGTTTTGTGTAACAACACGTGCCGATGCGGCGGAAATTATTAACGACTTTCATTCCGATATCGTGGTAAATGTTGATGGCTCGATTGATGTTGAAGAAAAAATTATTGTGACCGCGGAGCAGAATCAAATCAAGCACGGAATTTACCGAGATATTCCGACGGAGTATCAAAAAAATGATGGAACGACGTTTGATGTTGGATTTTCTTTGCAAAAAATTTTGAGCGATGGGGTTGATAGTGCGCATCACACAGAATCCCGCGCGAATGGTATTCGAATTTATATCGGCGATAAAAATACGTTTGTTTCATCGGGACAGCACATCTACACAATCGCATATAAGATGAAGAATGTGCTCGGATATTTTGAGGATCATGATGAATTGTATTGGAACGTGACGGGAAATGGGTGGGTTTTCCCGATCATGCACGCATCAGCGCGCGTGAGTTTGCCGACGACAGTTCCGATTGCTGCGGTTGCCACAGATGGATATACCGGATTGCAGGGTTCGACCGAGACTGCGTATCAGGCACAAAAAACAAATGAGTCTGGTGAATATCCCCGCATGGTGTTTGATACAACGCGGGAGCTGCAACCGTTTGAAGGATTGACGATCGTGGCGAGTTGGCCAAAAAAACATGTGGTGCAGCCCGTCGTGGCGTCGGTGCAGCCACCCGCAGATCCGGAAATTTTTAAACCCGTTCCTTTCGAGGTAAGCGTGATTGGTGTCTCGATTGGATTTTTGATGATGCTCGCATATTTTTTTATTGTGTGGCATCAAAAAGGGCGAGATCCGAAAGCGCGCACGATTATCGCGCAATACGAACCGCCGAAAGATATGTCACCGGCAGTCGCGCGTTATCTACTTCATCGAACGTACGACGATGGCGTGTTGGGCGCACAATTAATTGACATGGCGTCGCGTGGTTTGATTCAGTTAGAGAGAATTGAAGATTCAAAAGTTTATACGATAAAAAAAATTGCTTACACTGCAAAGAAAAATTATCTTGAGGACAAGATTTTGCTCGAAGCGTTATTTAAAGACGCGGATTCGATTGAGATCGATGGCGGCACAAGTTCTCAAACAACGGATAAACGATTATTACGCCGCGTCGTTAAAATTTTTACGGAACATTTTAAGGAAACGGTGGATGACAAGTTATTCTTCAAAAATAATAAAGAATTTTTGCGTGGCGCGTTTTTGTTGACACCCCTTGCGTTGGTCGTTGTTGCTGTTGTTAATGAATTATATTTGAGTCGTAGCGCGTGGTTTGGATTATTTGCGATTGTCTCAGGGATTTCGTATTTCTGCATTTCGAAATTATTTTCAAATAAATTTGAAAAAATTCGTTTGATGGAAAGCACGGGATTCATGAAGAACGTGGTGAAGTTGGTGACAAAATTATTGACGGGTTGCGCGATGCTGATGATCGGGATCGTTGGATATTTAGCAACGACGATTGTGATCGTCATTATTTTTTTAGGAATCGCTGGTCCGATTCATGTTGGGTTTTTAGTCGCGCTGCTCGTCGTCATTGTTGTTTTTGCGAAACTCATGCCACGATATTCAGTTGAAGGCGCTGCATACGTCGAACATCTTGCGGGGTTTAAACTTTTTTTGAATGCGACCGAAAAAGATCGGCTCGAGTTTCATCATCCACCCGAAAGAACGCCAGAATTGTTTCAAGAGAACTTGGGTTTTGCGTGCGCGCTCGGTGTTGAACAAAAATGGGGCGAACAGTTTGAGTCGGTTTTGACGTCAGCCACCGAGATCGAACGCAGCGGGACACAACGAAATGGATTTGCGCGCGATATGGGTTTTGTCCATAGTTTCCAAAATTTTTCATCCGCGATTAGTTCTGCATCAGCGTTTCCGGGCAGCAGATCAGGGTCATCGGGCGGCGGATCATCTGGTGGTGGCGGAGGGGGCGGGGGCGGTGGAGGATGGTAATTGTCTACAATTAAAAAACTCTCGCTTGCACGAGGGTTTTTTAATTGCGGGAGTTGGATTTGAACCAACGACCTCCAGGTTATGGGCCTGGCGAGCTGCCGGGCTGCTCTATCCCGCAGGCGCACTATACGCGAGCGGGGCGATGGTGTCAATAGATCGCACTTAAACAGCTTGAATTTTTTGCGTGTCATCCGGAATTGCTGCGTCATATATCGCAAGCGCTCCACGAATTTTTTCTGCTTGTTCAGGTTCGTATTCGCCGAGTGACAAACGCACACGAATTTGCTGGAGCATGCCACGCAAAGAAAATTCCTGTTCAGCATCTTCGTGAAATAAGACCTCGATTTTTGTTTGTAGTGACTCAATTTCTCGTATAATTTCCGGAATAAATTTTTTTAAATCCGCGAGTTCTTTTTTTCTTGGATAGATTCTTAACATTCGTTCTTCCTCAGCAACTTGCATTTTGTACAGATGCGCAGCGCTCGCGACCGCATGTGCGAGAGTAAAGTCGTTGTCGCTCGATCGTGCGATGTGTCCGCGAGCGACCAAATGTTCGGTTACCGCGTCATGCTGTTTTATCCGATCAAAAAGTGTGCCGGGTCGCGGGGTTTCTGGACTTGATTGTACGCCGCACAAGATTGATTTATTTTTATCGCGTAAATCAGAGACGTGGTAGTAATTAAGCCTCGCTTGGGATAGTAAATTTTGCGCGTCGAGGAGGCGCTCATTTGCTTCTTCTATTTCCTGCGTTTCGTAGGAGCGTGGAGTTCCGCTTGGACGTGTGGGAATGATGTTTAAGTTCATATAATTATCTAAATTTAGTATAACACGTTTATCCGATCAAATTTTATTTCCACCCTTGATTCCATGCAATTCGCCATAACAATTTCATAGTTTGGGCGATGGCTTGGCTTGTGATGCTAATTGCAAATTGTTCGTGCTCTGAATATACAAACAAATTAAGTACGTTGTCGTACACAAGGTACTCGCTTTCAAAGTTGTAGGTTGAGGCGGGCAATAAACGGGTTTCGCGATGCAGCGCCACGTCGGTTTTTTTGTACGCGAGCCCTTGTTCAGTGTCAGGCGCGATTAATTTTGTTGTAATTCCATTTTCAATACGTGATGGGCCAAAATCATTAAGCCAAAAATCCAAAAGGGCTTTTGAGCGCACATTAAGTCGCTGAATTCCCGCGACCGCATAGAGTGTTTTTTCTTTGCAGGCGAGCGATTGCATGAATACGGTTTTAATTCCTTCAAGGCCTTCGTAAAATTTGATAACCGGCTTAAATGTTCCGGTGTGCGTCAGTCCGGAGAGTTCGTCGAGAATTCCGTCGAGCCGTTTCATTTTAATTTGTTGCTGGTGCTTTAAAATTTCGGGCGGTTCCGCAACGTACATTTTTTTCTTGCCCCGCACGGTGACCGTGAATAGCTTTGCATCCAACAATTGTTGGATCGTATGGTACAAGGAAGTGCGATTTTGCTTCGTTTTTTTGGCAATTTCAAGGATTGAACACGGTCCAAGTTCAAGACCGGCGACATAGACGTGAGCTTCGGGCTCTGAAAGTCCAAATTCAGTTAATTCGGCATGGAGCATATAAATGTTGAATAAGTTCAACAACATAACTATACCATTTTTTCGCTAGTTTGTCAATAAAAGTATAAGCACTTAGGTTATTTAAAACAGTTTTGTCATTAAAATATTGACTTTTTTGCAAAAATCCTGTATAGTTTTTCGTTACGATGAAAAACCCATGGTGGGTTGGACAAAGTAACAAACGGTTCTTTACAACGACAGGGGGTTACCATGGCAACGATTCTACACATTGAGGACGAGCTCGAAGTTACGGAGTTCTACAAAGAATGGTTTGAGGCCCGTGGACACAAGGTTATTAACGCTCACCACGTCCATACGGCACTGGAAGCTGCTAGAAAGCGTGGTTACGACGTTGTGATCTTAGATGGGAAGCTCGACAGTCCATACGATACAGATGGGGCCATTTTTCAAGTGCACAAAGTACAAAACTTTGCGCGTTTAAAAGATGGAGGATTACTTCATCACACTCACAGCTTGTCGTAACTGTGATATAGTTAATTCATTAAAAATGTCTATGCAAAATACAAATCGTTCGTGGCTCATCGGGGTTGTTTTGGTGGCAGCAATTATTCTTGGTGCGGTGTGGTATCGTACCGCTTCACCAAACACCATTAAAATTGGTTTTGTTGGCCCGCTCACGGGTGGACAAGCCTTTTGGGGCGAGGGTGCGCGCAACATGACCATGCTTGCGGCCGAAGATATTAATAAAGCCGGTGGCATCAACGGAAAAAAAGTCGAAATTGTTTACGAAGATGGCAAGTGTGAGGCGCCAACAGCAATCGCTGCATTCCAAAAGTTAAAAGCTTCGGGTGTACAGATTTTGCTCGGTGGTCATTGCAGCCCGGAAACAGCAGGCATGGTACCGCTTACCAAAGATGGTTCAGTGTTTATGCTTGCAGGATTTAGTTCAAACGACGGCGCGGTTGCAGCGAGTGATTTCGCATATCGCACAAGCCCAGACACGTTTGACATGTCTGCTCGCATGGTGCCATTCACTGTGGGTCGATACAAAAAAATCGCAACAATCTCGGAAATTACACCGTTTGCAAAAGGTTACACCACAGATTTTGAAGCCGCTCTCAAAAAATCGGGTGTAGAAATTGTTGCTCATGAAGAGTTTGCACCGGGTTCGACAGATTTTCGTACCGCGGTAACGCGCTTGGGTGCGTCGGGCGCTGATGCGATTTTTGTGTCGCCACAAAGTCCGATTACTGCAGTTGGTGTGATGAAACAGATCGCTGAGCTTGGTATCAAAGTTCCTGTTTTCGGAAACACACTGTTTGTTTCGCAGGACGTGTTTGATAAAAGCGGCAAACCAGCCAACATGCTTGGCGCGTTCACGACGCTACCTTTTGCAGATGCAACAGGTGAAAAGGAGCGCGCGCTTGCTGCACGCTACAAAGCACAGTTCGGGAAAGATGTGCCATACAGCTTGTACTATGTTGGTGCAAGTTATGACGCAACTAACATGATCGCAGATGCATTACGCGCATGTGGTCAGGACACAAAGTGTGTTGCAGGCAAGTTTAAAGTCATGAATTATCAAGGTTCTGTGGGGCAATACGCCTTCAAAGAAAATGGTGATTTGCAGGCTGCTCGCTGGGCACGTGGTGTGATTGGCGAAGATGGTAAATTCAAACTCGAATCAATTCAATAATGAGTTGACGGCTGATCATAAAACCCCGCGGAAGCGGGGTTTTATCGTGAGTCGCGCACAAGTTTGTTAGCGTGTATACTATTTTCATGGAAATTTTTTTTCAATTATTCATCAATAGTTTGATTGCAGCCGGAATTTATGGTCTTGTGGCACTCGGATTTAATTTTTTGTATCGTGCGACGAAATTTTTTAATCTTGCGTACGGCGTGTATGCGGTGATTGGTGGGTATGCGGTTTTGGCACTCGGGCGCGCTGGTGTGCCGCTGTGGGCTGCAGCTCCGCTCGGGATTTTGGCGGCTGCTGGCGTTGGCGCGGCTTGCGAAAAATTCGTGTACGCGCGTTTGCGCGCACGACGCGCATCAGCGCTTGTGCAATTGGTTGCATCAATTGGAGTGATGACTGCTTTGCAGGCAGTGATCGCTATTATTTTTTCAAGTGAATTTCAAACATTGTCTGAATTTGCGCCGAGTTCCACGTCGTATTCAATCGGCGGTGGCGTTGTAACCAGTGTGCAATTAATTATTTTTGGATCAACGGCGCTGATTTTATTTGGCCTTGCTTTGCTTCTCAAATTTACTTTGCTTGGCAAAGCAATGAAAGCGGTGAGTGATGATGAAGAGGTTTCAAAAATTGTTGGCATCAACACGGGGCGTGTTATTACAATTATTTCTGCGATCGGCGCGGGTATTGCGGGTTGGGCTGGAATTTTGGTTGGCTTTGACACAGGTCTGCAGCCGACTCTCGGGCTCGCACTACTGCTCAAAGGCGTCATCGCCGCAATTATCGGCGGCATCGGTTCGCTCTACGGCGGAGTTTTGGGCGCGTTGTTGCTCGGCCTTGCTGAAAATTTTGGCATCTGGAAAATCGCGAGCGAATGGAAAGATGCGATTGCGTTCGTGCTTCTGATTTTGTTTTTAATTTTTCGACCGCAGGGGATTGTGAAGAGGTGATTTGACGGCAGAAATATCACATGGTACGTTGCTCACATGAAACATGTTGGAGGGGGTGTTTGTGTTTATATTGATGCGGCAAATTTGGAAAAGGGTGCTGCTGCGCAAAATATTGACATAGATTACCAAAAATTTTTTGTTTGGTTGCAAGAAAAATATGGCGCGTGCCACGTGTATTTTTTTGTTGGGTTTCTACCAAAATTTCAGTGGCGCTATGAATTTTTGCGGCAAGCCGGATTTGCACTTGTTTTCAAAGAAGTTGTTTTTAGCGGAGGGAAACCAAAAGGTAATTGCGATGCCGACCTCATCGTGCGCGCGATGCGTGATTATTTTGAGGGCACATGCAAAAAAGCAATCCTTATTTCGAGCGACGGCGATTATGCACCACTCGTAAAATTTTTGTCTGAACACGATACGTTTCAAACAATTATTTCACCCGCTGAACCGGCTAAATGTTCAATTTTGTTGAAACGTCTCAATGTTTCTATTACATTTTTGTATCGCATGGCACCACATTTCTTGCTATAAAATAAAAAAGCCCCGTTTCAGGACGGAACCTGAATAGGGTCTTTTTCGTGGTGATGTTGCCAGTATTTCATAAACAGCCAATCCATGTCAAATAGTTGTCAAACCCCAAAAAATCGCGCATACTACAATAGAGTCCATCTCAAAAATACTTCTGGCACCGTTTCTGCTGATTGCGGCTACGAACCCTTCAGATTATCGTCGGATTACTTCTAGTAGTCCTCCTCAATCTTCGGGGTTCTCGCTCGCAATCAATCAGAAACTGTCTCAAAATTATTTTTGAGATGGACTCTAGATTATGGATTATCTTTTGCACATTTGCATTCTTATCGGCATCTATGCGATCCTCGGTCTCGGCGCAAATTTGGTGACGGGCTACACGGGGTTGCTTTCGCT
>JAHFHU010000001.1 GCA_023246755.1 Candidatus Magasanikiibacteriota bacterium | reverse complement strand
GTGCTATCAATCGCGATACGCGGTTCGTAGAGCGCTGATGCGCTGCTCAACGTGATGGTTGTTTTTGTAAAGGTGATCCCGTCGCTTGATGTGAGGACATAGAGATGTGTTGTGTCGGTATTTGTCGTGTACACACCCGCAATTAAATCGCTTGACGAAGTTATCTGTCCCTTTTGTTGGAGGCCTGTCTCAGATGCGACTGTGCTCGACGTAAATGTGCTACCACTGTTTGTTGAGCTCGTGACCCAGTAGGTGTTTGTGGTCAGTCCAGACCCTGAAACTGTTCCACCGATATAAATGTTTGAGCCGAGCATGGTGAGGTTTGGCGTTGAATAATTTTTATCGATCCCCGTTTTTGTGCTCGTTGTCCAAGTGAATCCATCGAGCGATGATCCCCAGATGCTGCCGGATGTTGCGGAAACTGCTGCGTAATAGCCATTTGCGGGGGAGGTTACGAGCATCGGGTAGGTGGTGAGATCGCCACTTTCGTGTGTCGCGACGGTTCGTGCGGTGGCCCATGACGTGCCAAGAGACGAAGTTGTGAAATTATAATTTGTTGCGCCGGGACTGGTGTATGCAAAAGCGAATTCTGCGCGACTGGTGTTGTAGGTGATCCACGCGCCATCATATGCGCTCGCGAGTGAGTTTCCTGTTGACCACGAGATCGCATGTGCGGGTGTTGCGATGAAAAGAATTGCAAAAAAATTAAGAAAAATTGTTACAAAAAGAGCGCGTCGGGTGTGCATAAATTTTTGTTCAGCAATATGAACAAATTATAGCAGGTTTTTTGGGGGAATGAAACTTGTGTGACGCTCATTAATTTTTTCGAGACTGCGCAGGCAATGCGGGCCGGTGTCCGCGTGAGAACGCGGACGAGCATCGCCGAGGAAGTTCTGAAATTTCCGCTGGGAAATTTCAGGTTGGTCTCGAAAAAATTAAATGAGCGTGACGCTCACCACTTTATCGCCATCTTCTTTAAATCGCATCACACGTACGCCTTGCGTTGCGCGACCGATTGTTGGAACTGAACCGAATGGCAGACGGATGATCTGTCCTTTGACCGACACCATCATCACATCGCCTTCCTGAGTTGCATTAACGACCATCGCCGCAACAACCTTTCCGGTTTTTGCTGTAACATCCATGGTTTTGATACCGGAACCACCACGGCCCTGCACCTTGTACTCTTTAATTTTTGTGCGTTTGCCGAGACCGTTTTCCGCAATCGTGAAAAGTTCGAGCACGCCTTTTTCGATAAGCACCGTTGACACAACGTCCATGCCAACAACCGCATCATCTTTGTGTAATTTGATGCCGCGAACACCAGCGGCATTGCGACCCATGCCGCGCAAATCTTTTTCATTAAATCGAATTGATTGACCTTGCTCAGTTACGATGGTGATGTCATCTTTGCCTGTTGATGGACGAACCCACGATAAACTGTCGCCCGTATTGATTTTGAGCGCAATCAAACCAGAGCGGCGAACATTCGCAAATTCTTTGATCTCTGTTTTTTTCATCGTGCCGAGCTGTGTCGACATTACAAAATATTTGAAGTCCTTCATGTCTTCCATCGGCAATGTTGCGGTGACTTTTTCGTTGGGCGCGAGCTGCAAAAAATTAACGAGCGCTTGACCTTTGCTCGTGCGGGATGCAACCGGAACGTCGTAGGTTTTGAGTTGGAACACGCGACCACGCGAGGTGAAGAACATGATGTCCGCGTGTGTTGTTGTTGAAAATAGCATGTCGACCACATCTTCTTCTTTGGTGGTGAGACCGATGACGCCTTTGCCGCCGCGCGCTTGTGATTTGAATGTGTCGGGCGGCATGCGTTTGATGTAGCCATCGCGGGTGATGATCACCACCGTGTCTTCATTCGGAATTAAATCTTCGGTTGTAAATTCTTTGACGCCGGATTTCACGATTACGGTTCGGCGCTCGTCGCCAAATTTTTCTTTGAGTTCGATCACTTCGCCTTTAACAAGCGATAAAATTTTCTGTGCGCTGCCCAAGATCGTTTCGAGTTCTTTGATGAGTGCTTTTGTGTCTTTCAAATCCATCTCGACTTTGAGACGCTCCATGTTTGCGAGCGATTGCAAACGCATGTCGAGAATTGCGTTCGCTTGAATTTCAGAAAGTTTGAATTTCTTCATCAAGGCGCCGCGCGCTTCGTCGCGGTCCTTCGACGCTTGAATCGTCTTAATGATCTCTTGAATGTTCAAAAGTGCGATGTGTAAACCTTCCAAAATATGTTCGCGCGCCTTTGCTTTGCGCAAATCAAATTCTGTGCGACGTCGAACAACGGTCTGTCGATGTTTGACGTATTCTTCCAAAATATTTTTGATTGTCAAAACGCGTGGCTGCAATCCATCAACGATCGCGAGCATGTTAACGTGAAACGTTTCCTGCATCTGCGTCATTTGGTAGAGGCGATTCAAAACTTTTTTTGGATATGCGTCGCGCTTTAATTCGATGACGATGCGAATACCTTCTTTGTTTGACTCATCGCGCAAATCTTTAATGCCATCGATTTTTTTGTCTTGCACAAGTTCCGCGATTTTTTCAATCATGTTCGCTTTGTTCACCATGTACGGAATTTCCGTTACGATGATACGGAACATTTCGCCCTTACCTTCTTCGATGTCAGCTTTCGCGCGCACGACGATTCCACCGCGGCCGGTCGAATATGCAGCTGCGATATCTTTGGTGTTGTATGCGGTTGCGCCGGTTGGAAAATCAGGGCCTTTTACAAATTGCATCATGTCCTCGATCGTGCAATCGGGGTTGCCGATCAAATGGATGATCGCGTCACAAATTTCAGTTAAATTGTGTGGCGGAATCGATGTTGCCATGCCGACGGCGATACCGAGCGTGCCGTTGCAGAGCAAAAACGGAAATTTTCCGGGCAGCACACGCGGTTCTTTGTGCACGCCATCATAGTTCGGCATGAAATCAACGGTGTCACGGTCGATATCGGTTAATAATTCTTCCGCAACTTTCGCGAGCTTTGCTTCGGTGTAACGCATCGCAGCAGGCGAGTCACCATCGATCGAACCAAAATTTCCTTGGCCATGCACCATCGGATAGCGCAGCGAAAATTCTTGCGCCATACGCGTCATGCTATCGTACACCGCTGCATCGCCGTGTGGATGATATTTACCGAGTGTTTCACCGACAACGGTCGCGGATTTTCGAAATTTTGCGGTCGAACGCAAACCCATGTCCCACATCGCGTAGAGAATGCGGCGATGCACCGGTTTCAAACCGTCGCGCACATCAGGAAGCGCGCGGGAAATGATAACAGACATTGCGTAGTCAAGGTAGGATTGCTGAACTTCATCTACAATTGATCGGTCCGTGACATTTCCAATATCAAATTTTGTTGGTTCTTTCGCCATATTATTTTTTTGTTGTCGTTGCAGTCAGTACATCGGGTGTTGTCGTGGCTGTCGAATTAAGAACTTGTGTGACAGATTGCAAAAGCGCTGCATCTTGCTCTTTGCGTTCGGGGCTGTTGATCAGCGCTTCCGCGTCAATGAGGTTTCCTTTGGGAACATCACCCAAAATTGCGCGCCACCCCGTCGAATCATTGCTCGTTGTTTTTGAAATCCGTGCGGGCAGCGTTACGATCCACGTTACGATAAGCAGCAGCGTTAAGATGGTCACACCAACGGCGACCCAGCGTTGTCGGCGCGCAATAACTTCAGGGTGCATGTGCGGGCGAAGTGGTGATGAGGCCATAGATGGTGTGTGATGGGGCGGGCGGATTATTGTTTTTCAAGGAGCACGACGTCGAGTGTGTCGGTCGGCAGATCTTTTTTGCTGAATTTGAATTTGGTGATCGGTTCGACATCGGTTTTGCCGAGCAGTTTCATGAATGCGGTTGGTTCCGCAAATTCAGCGCCGGTTTCGCTCGCCTTGAACGCGTAGGGGATGACGATCCGCGGCTCGAGTTTGGTGATGAGGTCAACCGCGCGGTCGTGTGTCATGCCCGCGCCGCCGCCAATTGGCAGCATCAACACATCGACGCCCTGCAATTCGTTGATCAATTTTTCGTCGAGCCACGCGTTTGAGAGTCCGACGTGTGCGATCGTGACATGTTCGACTTCAAGGCGGAAAATGATGGGCGCGGTTTTGGTGAGCGCTGTTTGAAATCCGTAAACGAGGACTTCCTTATATTCATATTCACCGGGTTCAGCGACGATGCACGGTTCTTTGCTGATCGTGATCGCGTCTTTTTCGCCGCGTGTTAAAAGTACGATGTCCGCGGTCATGCTGCGGGGCATTGACTCTTTTTCGTGTTCATACGGGTCGACGAGAAGCGTCCCTTCGGTTTGCGAAGTTTTGAATTCGATTTTAAATGCCGATTGTCCGAGCCAAGAAATGTGCATATTCAGTAAATTTCATGCATATTGTAGCAGGGTTTTTGCGCGTGTGCAATAGTTGACATGCGTTATGGAAATTGATACGGTGCGTTTCTCGCACAACCAATTCGCGAGTGGAGAAAATTTACAATGTCAGAACCCATTCGATTTTCGTTTGCGGGTAGTGTTTCCTTTGCGCCGATTACACAAGTTGCGCTTTTGTGGGCTCAACTCATTAGTGAGCGGGTTCGACTCGTGGCTGGTGGCGGTTGGCGTGTACTTCCTCAGGATGTTTATTGGCGCAAACGCGCGGATCAACACACGGACCTCTTCGGTTCCACAGAGCAGGGCCGTGATTTACAAACCGTCCGCGTCGCTTACGATGATCATGGCGTCGTCACGGTCACTATTTCTGTGAATCGGAAAGGCGAGATTAGTCTGGAGGAGTTGTTCGTGAGCATGCATCCTATCGATGGCACCGAGTTGGGCGTGGCGGTGCAATCCGACGTTCTCGATACGCACACATTCACGCGCAAAGATCTTGAAGAGCTCATCCAAAAGTTGGCAGATGATCTCCCAAAAATGCCCAATTAGTCGGCACGTGCGGTTCGATCAACGGCGGCATTCCACGGAAAATTTTCGTGCGAGTGCCGCCCTTTTTTATTCGCGATGAAAACGTTTTATAAACGAAAAACACCCTGTTAATTCCACACGTCTTGTGCTTGCGCTCAAGGCTGTACGTCCGCCCTCGTGGGGCCCCGATGTGGACAGGATGTTCTGGAGATAGTAAACCAGAAAGAAATTCATGTGTCAATGTCTATATTTAAAAACCACCACGAGTCAGCTCCGAGCGATGGCGAGCGACTCAAATGGTGGTGGGGCGTCGGAAGCGGCCGGGGTCGTTGTTGAAAATCGCGACGGCTACAAGCCGCATTTGTTAGCAATTTTGCGCATGTGCTGCAATACAATATCATCTCCTGAAACACACCGTGAACCACCTGTTCGAAGGCGATGAACAGATCGATCCGCAAGAAAAAGTGCGAGCAGATTGTATTGTTCACGAAAATTTTCACCACAGCTCGCGACGATTCTGTTGAGTAATTCACGGTACTTACCTATATCGTCCTCAGGATTTTTTTTGAGATCTTCTTCTGTCCATGGAAAAGCTGACATCTTGTCCTCCGCGTTGGTTGTGATATCTGTGTACCACGAGTTCGTGTGAGCAGTCAATTGATTGTTCACAACAAAAAACGCCGTCGCGAATCCAGTTCACGGTTACCTTATAATATAACTCGAGCGCGGTGTCGCACTCTTGAAAACTGTGGCCTGCTTTTTTGACGCAAAACGAGATAAAAGGGTATACTTTTTCGTGAAAGTTTTTTTAAATTATATCTATATGAAGGAATCAAGTGAAAATGGGTACGGGGGTGGTCAAGAAAAAGAACCGATGTCGTTAGAAACACTTTTGGCGTACGTACAACAACTCGGTGAAGATATTGCAAAAAATGCGCAGAATGCCCAAGCGATGCTCGCTATCGCTCAAGAACGTGGACAAAAAGTAGATTTGGTTTCTAACGAAACAGTTGCGAAATTTACTCCACCGAATGGGGAGCATGAAATTGCGTTGGTTCGTATCAGAGCGTCTGTAAATGAGATTGCATCAGCAATGTCCCAGCAAGGTGTCCTAGTTTCCCAAGCTGATCTTAATGCTCAATTAGAAAAAATGCGCCTCAAACATTGATTTTTAATTGCGGTCAAACAAAAAACACCGCCGCGAATCACTGCCTTATAGGCGAGCGACTCAAGCGGCGGCGGGCGAACACACGGTGTTTCTAGAACATGCCTTCAAGGTATGGATTGTTAGTAATTTTTAATACGCGCTCAATGTCGATTTTATCAATGAGGCCGCATTTGCGCATGATCAGCACAGCGATGCATTCGTCTGCGAGTGGAGAAAGGCCGGAGACCGCGATCGCGGTGTCATAGGTGTATCCGTTGCTGCTGCGGACACCACCGGCATAGCACCCGGTCGCTTCGTCAGCACTTTGTGCACTCGATACATGACTTGGATTTTTTCCAAGCTGTTCGATGCACATTTTTGATGAGCGCGCGCGGTGCCTTTCGAGTTCCGTGTAGTCGCTCATATCTCCGATCAGCATCTGACAAATAAGGATCGGTTGTTCTGGGTTGGTGAGGTTGTATGCTGTGATGTAGAATCCTGTAGCATCGCGGCGCTCTTTTGGAAGCCGATTCTTGAGGCTTCCTAACCAGTATCGGGCTTGTGCGACTAATGCCACGTTGATCTCTTGGTAAAGTTTCCCTGATGGTGTATCTATCATGTCCTTCTCCTTTGTCCATGGCACTCCAGTGTGCGGGTCCTTTTTAGCAACATTACGAACTATTGTCAATAGGCGTAGCTTAATTTCGACTAATTATAACCAGCCATTTCATTTGATTCGGGTGGGGGCGCGGCGATTCCTGAAGCGAGTTGCTGGCTTCTCGAGCGTGAAGGAAACGCAGCGCCCCCACCCCAAGGGAAACAGCTGTTGACTCAGCCGAATTCATCTGCTAAACTCCCCCTACTTATTCATATGACTAACACAGCAACGAAAACGGGAGCTTTTGCAAAATTGCTCGACGAACAGTTCGGAACAGTACCTAAGGTAGGGGATACTTTGAAGGGACGTGTGCTTTCTGTGGGTCGCAACGAAGTGCGCATCGATATCGATGGTTTACGCACGGGTGTAATTCGCGGTCCACAATTGTTCGCAGAAAGCGCAGAGTACCGTAATCTCGAGGTTTTAACAGAAGTAGAGGCAACGGTTATCGAATTAGAAAACGAAAACGGGGAATTGGAATTATCATTCCGCTCGGCCGGTCACGCACGCGCATGGACCAAGCTCGAAGAGCTGCGCAAGACGGGCGCGATCGTGAATGCGCGCGTTAAAGAAGCGAACAAGGGCGGCCTTATGGTCGACATTGATGGGATGGACGCGTTTCTTCCGGTTTCACAGCTGTCACAAGATCATTACCCCCGTGTTGCGGGCGGCGACAAAAATAAAATTCTCGAAAAATTGCGCGAATTCGTTGGCCAGGAACTTCCGGTCAAAGTTATTGACGTGAACGAGAAAGATGAAAAATTGATTGTTTCGGAAAAATCGATGGGCGAAGAAGCGAAATCGATGGTATCGACGGACAAATTCAAAATGGGTCAGCTCGTTGAAGGCGAAGTTTCCGCGATCACCGCGTTTGGCGCGTTCGTGAAGTTCGACGGCGTCGAAGGACTTGTACACATTTCTGAGCTCGCATGGCAGCGCATCGACCATCCAAAAGATGTCGTTCGCATCGGTGACCATGTTAAAGCCGAAATTATTCAGATTGACGGCAAGAAAATTTTTCTTTCGATGAAGCGGTTATTGCCTGATCCATGGAAAAATGTGAGTGAAAAATATCGCATTGGCCAGATTGTTGTCGGAAAAATTGCGAAAGTGAACCCCTACGGTTTGTTTATCGAGCTCGATCCTGAAATTCAGGGTCTCGCGCATGTGAGCGAGTTGTCGAACGAAACAATCGATGATGTCAGCAAGGTTTTTGGGATCGGCGATGAGCGTGAATTTGAAATTGTGTCGATCGAACCGAACGAACATCGTTTGGGTTTGCGTGTACCAGGTGTAAAATCAAAACCAAAAACAAGTGCGGTGGAAAAAGAATCAAAGAGCGAGGAAGTTGAGGCAAAATAATTTTGTATAGCTATGCGTGCTCTCCTGAAGAACATCGGCATTTTCGTTATCGCGATGGTGGTTCTTGCCCTGGTCGCTAATTTTGTACGTACTTCGAAAAACGAAGTGCGTACTGTTGCGATATCGGAATTGGCGGCGGGTATCCAACGCAAGGAAGTGAAGAAAATTGAAGTGATGGACGCTGATTTGACGATTACGCGTGTGGATGGAAAAACAGAGGTGTCACGCAAAGAGCCGACGGAATCGTTGCCAACGGTTTTGCGTGCATACGGCGTGACGCCCGAGCAGCTTGTTGGCGTTCAGCTCGATGTTGTTGGGCAGACCGGATGGCGTTATTGGCTCGGCATGTTATTGCCGGTGTTTGGTCCGATTATTCTGATCATCGCGTTGTTCTATTTCATGGCACGCCAAGTTTCGGGGGCAAATAATCGTGCGATGGGTTTTGGGCAGTCCGTTGCAAAAGAGCATGTGCAAGATGAAAAAACGAAAGTAACATTCGCGGATGTTGCCGGCATGAAAGAATCGAAGGAGGAGTTGAGTGAGGTTGTTGAATTTTTGAAGCAGAAAGAAAAGTTTACAGACATGGGTGCAAAAATTCCGAAGGGGCTTTTGCTCATGGGGCCGCCGGGAACCGGTAAAACGTTGCTTGCGCGAGCAGTTGCGGGTGAGGCGGGTGTTCCGTTTTTGCACATGTCGGGCTCCGAGTTTGTTGAAATGTTTGTTGGCGTAGGTGCGTCGCGCGTGCGAGATTTATTCCAGCGCGCGAAAAAATTGGCACCAGCGATCGTGTTTATCGACGAAATTGATGCGGTTGGGCGACGTCGTGGATCGGGTATGGGCGGCTCGCATGATGAGCGCGAACAAACGTTGAATCAGATTTTGGTTGAGATGGATGGTTTTGAAGCGAACAGCGGTATCATCGTCATTGCCGCAACAAATCGTGCGGATGTTTTGGATCCGGCGCTTTTGCGTCCAGGTCGTTTTGATCGCCGTGTGACCGTCACGTATCCGGATATCAATGAACGTGAGGCGATTGCGGGGGTACATGCGAAAAATAAGCCGTTGAATCCGGAGATCTCGCTTCGCGGGATTGCGGAACGCACACCGGGTTTTACCGGTGCGGATTTGGCTAATTTGTTGAATGAGGCTGCGATTCTTGCGGTGCGTCGTGCGAAGAAAATTATTGATCTGACTGAAATTTTGGAGTCGATTGATAAGGTTTTGCTCGGTCCCGAACGCCGCAGTCACGTATTTTCAGATGAAGAGAAGCGCATGACGGCATATCACGAAGGTGGGCACGCATTGGTGTCGCATTTATTGAAGCACACGGATCCGATTCGTAAGGTTTCGATTATTTCGCGTGGTCATGCGGGCGGGTACACGCTGAAAATGCCGGTGGAAGACAAACATTATCATACGCGTGCGGAATTTATTGATGATCTCGCGATGACGCTTGGTGGATACGCAGCGGAAAAATTGATTTTTGGCGATGACATGATTTCGACCGGACCGTCGAGCGATTTGCGCGCGGCAACACGCATTGCGCGTGATGCGGTTACGCAATACGGCATGAGCGATGTGCTCGGGCCTCGTACATTTGGTACGCGCGAAGAATTGGTGTATGTCGGGCAGGGCATGGCTGATAAAGATTACAGCGAAAAAACTTCGGAAGTGATTGATGGGGAAGTTGCGCGGCTTGTTAAAGAAGCGAATGAGCGTGCAAAATCGTTGCTTGTCGCGCATCGTGGCGTGCTTGACCGCATCGCTGAAGAGTTGTTGAAAAAAGAAACGCTCGAAGAAGCGGAATTTGTCGCGCTCGTTGGTGTGCCAAAAGGTTTGGCAGCATAAGTAGGGTAACTGATCATTGCGGCCGCCCCCTTTGTGGGGCGGTTTTGTTTTTTATCAGTTATTGACAAAATCCGCCCACTTTGATATATTTTTATGTCCCCAACAACAAACAACTTCGGGGATAGGGGGTGTATTGTGGTAAAAGTGTTTTTTCAGGTGCTGAAAGATGACATCAAGGCGCAGTTTCAGGGCTGGTTATTAATGGCGGCCATTCTGGGGATTGGGTATTTCTTTGCCACCAGCTTCTGGACTCTACAGAATTGGAGTCAATCAGATAAGCTTCATGTTCTTTTGATCGGTGTTGCGTGCATGGCACTCGGCGGCTTTATGCTTGGCCTGACCCTGATTAAGAGCGTGGTCCCTGATACGTGGCTCATTTGGCGCGCCAAGCAGAAGGCGCCGCTCCAGTTTCTGTAGCCCACGAGCGGCCAACCTGCCCGCTCGCCCACGATACGCAAATCCTCTCGACTGCTTGCCAACACCGTGCGAGCAGAAGAGGGGATTTTTTTGTGCACACGTTTTGTTGTGTGCTATACTAGCGACACTTTTGAATTCGTTCTTCACTATGTCACAAAAACTTTATCGACACGTTCTTCGCGATGCATGGTCTGTCACATGGCGTCATCCTGCGTTGTGGATTTTTGGCGCATTCGCTTTATTCATGGGGCAGTCGCAGTTTTTTTATTCACTCGGGGGACTTTTTAAGATCACTTCGCTTGGAACGTCGGCGGCAACAATCGCATCTCAATCGCGCGAATGGTTTTTGCCCGTGATTTCGCCGAATTCGTGGTTGCAAGTTTTTTTTGGACTCATAATTTCTTTTGGCTGCATCGCCCTGCTCGGAATTTTTTCGTTCATGGTAGTTCAAGCGCAGGGCGCGATTATGTCCGCCGGCGATTTTGTTTTTCGCAAACGCCTGTATTCGTTTAAAGCGTCGTGGCACGCAGCACTCGAACACTTTTGGTCAGTACTCGGTCTACTCATCATCAAAGTTATCGCCGCTGCATTAATCGCAACTGGAATTTATTCAATTCAAAATGTTGTAGGAACGGTGCCGCACGCGTGGTGGCCGAAATTCTTATTTATTTTTGGATTTGTCGTACTCGCGCTCGCTGATATCATGGTTACATTTATCGCGCTCTACGCCACCTGCTACATTGTTTTGGAAAAACAGCGCATCAGTTCTGCGATTAACCATGCATGCTCACTGTTTGCTCGTCATTGGCTCGCGTCAATTGAAATTGGTGTGATTTTTTTGGTTGCGAACGTCGTCATGGCATTTGTCGCAAATCTTGTTTTTGCAATTTTGTTTGTTCCGTTGCTCTATTTTGCCGTGCTGATGAAGGCGGCGACCGGGCTCCTTCTTCCCATCGTCGCGATCAACCTCATCATTTTATTCGGAGCCGTTTGGACAGTTGCCGCGATTTATACGACATGGTTTTATATGTCCGTCGTGATTTTATTTGATCACATGGTGAGCGACACGCCCGTGAGCAAAGTGATTCGTTTCTTACAACACATCGTTGCACGCAGATCATAAATTTTTATGAATGGTGCTGTCGCAGGACTTTCTGATCTGATGAAAAAAACCGCTCCAGCTTCTGCTGCGGGTGGTGCCGCCGCCGCAACACAAACGCCGATCAAAACATCGGATGAAAAAACTGCGGATGAAAAAACTGCGGATGATAAACTCGGTGAAAAAATTCATCAGATCGATCTTGATAAACAAGAGGCGCAAGCACAGGATATGGCTGCGCAGTTTAAGTTGCGTTACATGGATTTGAGAAAGTTTCCAATTCCGCCCGAAGCACTTCAAATTATTTCGGAGGAGCAATCGCGCGCAAACAAGGTGCTGCCTTTTTTTTCGGAAGGTGCTGAATCGCGCGTCGGGGTTGTTAACATTGCCGACGTCGCCGTGCAGAAATTTTTAGCAAGCGTTGCGCGCGAGAAAAAAGTTAAACTCGTGCCGTATGTTATTTCAAATGATAGCTACGAAAAAGCAGTCATGCTGTATGCGTCACTTCCAAAAATCATCAACGTAAGTCGTGACGTCACGATTACGCAAGAAGACCTTGATAAATTTTCGAAATTGTTTGATTCATTGCCCGAGCTCGCCGCGAAGATGAAGGAGGTGAACACGACTGATTTTGTTGCGCTGATTTTTGCCGCTGCGTTTAAGATGAATGCGTCGGATATTCACGTTGAAGCGGAAGAGGAAAAGATTATCGTTCGACTTCGTCTTGATGGTATGCTCCACGAAATTGGGAGTGTGCCGCATGAGATGTGGAAAAAAATTATCGGGCGTATAAAACTGCTCGCAGCACTTAAATTAAATATCGACGACAAACCGCAAGACGGTCGCATCACCCTTGTTTTGCAGATGGGCAAAATCGACGTGCGTGTTTCAACAATTCCGACCGCATACGGCGAAAGCGTTGTTATGCGTATTTTAAAACCGCAAGCAAACGTTGGAATGGAACAGCTGGGGATTCGGGGCGTTGCGTTTGAAGGCCTCACGCGTGAAATCGATCGTCCAAATGGCATGGTAATTACAACAGGTCCGACAGGTTCTGGAAAAACGACGACGCTCTACACAATTTTAAAAAAGAAAAATCAACCCGGCGTGAAAATTATCACGCTCGAAGATCCGGTTGAATATAAACTCGAGGGCATCAATCAGTCGCAAATCGATCCGTCAAAAGGGTACACATTTGCCGATGCGCTTAAATCGATTTTACGTCAGGATCCTGATATTTGTATGGTCGGTGAAATTCGTGATTTGTCGACAGCCGAAGTTGCGATTCAAGCGGCGCTTACCGGCCATTTATTGCTGTCAACCATCCATACCAACAGTGCTGCGGGTGCGATCCCTCGGTTTTTATCGATGGGCGTTAAACCCTTTTTGCTTGCGCCGGCGCTTAACGCGGTGATCGGTCAGCGTTTGATGCGTAAATTGTGTGAGAAATGTAAAACTGAAACATCGCTCAAGCCCGAAGAAAGCCAGCGTGTCGTCAAAACAATGTCGGAATTATCTCCAAAATCGAACATTACATTTTCGATTGACGCGGCAAAATTTTTTACGGCACCGGGCTGCGCGGAGTGCAAGGGGCTTGGTTATAAAGGCCGTGTTGGTATTTACGAAATTTTGACCATGACGCCGGAAATCGAAAAATTAATTCTGGGCGGCCAAATGTCGGAATTTGATATTCAAAAGCAGGCCGTTGTTGATGGTATGGTCACCATGGCTCAAGATGGTATACTTAAAGCCGCAGAAGGACTTTCGTCGCTTTCGGAAGTTTTCCGCGTTGCCGAATAATAAAAATTTTATGTCAGACGAATTAGACATGGACATTGATGGTGCGTCATTTGACGATGATGCTGCTCCAGCGCCGCGCCGCCAAACGCGCAAACGGGTAACACAAAAACGTCGTTCGACGCCGGTGCGCCGTCGCGCCGCTCAATCCTACGATTTATCTGAAAATGAACCGACGCTGATTCATCATCGGCCACGCATTTCAATTGATGCAGCAACACATATTCCGCGCAAGGTAAATTTATATCGCCGACTCGCGATTGGATTTTTTTCTGCAACCGTCGTCGTTGTCGGGATTATCGCATTTTTCACCTTTCAAAAAGCAACGATCGTTGTTCATCAAAATGCAATTCCTGTTGCCGCGTCGTTTTCTTTAAACATTGTTGATGCGAGCGTCGCGACATCAAGCGCGTCGGAATCCGATTTTTTTTCGGGAACCGTGGTGACGGTCACGACCAGCACGCAATCAATTTATAAACCCGTGACGACCGTTGATAAACCCGGCAAAGCGCATGGTGCGATTACGGTTTATAATAACGGTTCAACACCACAATCACTCGTTGCAACCACGCGATTTTTGAGTGAGGGGGGTGTGTTGTTTCGGTTGATTAAATCTGCGGTTCTTGCGCCGCACACGAGTGATTCGCTCAACGTCGTGGCAGATCAGCCGGGTGCAGCAGGAGATATCGCGGCGGGAAAATTTACTATTCCCGGGTTGAATGCGGGGCAACAAAAAAATGTTTACGGTGTTTCAGCAAGCGCGATGTCCGGTGGCGGAAGTAAGGTTGGTGTCGTAACGCAAGCTGATATTGATAAAGCCCAAGAAGATGCGCGCAAGTCTCTTCTTGAAATTGGACAGCGAATTTTGACGTCGGTCGTTGTGCCGCCGGGCAATGATGTGTTGTACACGACCGTGAATATTAAAGCGGAAAGTACGGTCAAAGCTGGTGAGCAAGTCAGTGAATTTACGATCAAAACGTCGGGGACTATGGCGTATGTCGCATATCCGAAAACGGCGATTTATGCAGCCGCGGATCGGGAAGTGCAAGGAAAAGCCCCGACAACGTATCATAAAATCATGTTTTTGAACGAAGCGCCGACCGTTTCGTTGCAGACGATTGATGTTGCGAAAAAAATTGCAACGCTCCAGATTTATCGCGAAGGAAGCGCGGTACTTGATGCGCGTGTCGGCGCATTGCAGCCGAGCATGTTCATGGGACAAACGCGTACACAAATTACTGATCAGATAAAATCGATTAAGGGTGTTGCGGGGGTTGATGTTACGTTTATGCCACCGTGGATTGATCGTGCGCCGGGTGTATCGAGTCGAATTAATGTTGAGATTGAGCAGTCAAATTGAGATGAATGTGAATCGAAAAATTCCGCTGATTATTATCGTTGGGCCAACGGCTGTTGGGAAATCTGCGATTGCTGAAATGCTCACCGCACGCGGTGATGGTGTGTTAATCAATGCAGATGCGCGGCAAATGTATCGAGGGATCGAAGTGATAAGCGCGGCGCCGCGTGTGATTGCCGATGCGCGGCTGTATTCGTGGAAATCAGTTGACGAGGTGTATTCATTTGCGGAATTTGTGCGTGATGCAGATCGTGAAATTGCGGATGTGTGGGCCCGTGGGCATGTTCCGATTGTTGTTGGCGGCACCGGTTTATATATTGATGCGTTGGTGCAGCGATTTGTTGCGCCACCCTCGGTTACGCCGGAAATTCGGGCGCGCGTTGCCATGCTTGATGCAGCGGGCGCGCGCGAGATGCTCGCTGAAATCGATCAGGCAGCATTGAACACGATTGATGTTCAAAATCCGCGACGGGTTTCTCGTGCGCTCGAAGTTTTTTTACAAACAGGTACATCAATCACGGCGTTCGGCGCAGCGGAAGGAAATTTGCCGTATGCGCCATTGTGGATCGGGGTTGATTGTGCGCGTGACGCGTTACATCAGCGGATTGCGACGCGTGCTCGTGAGATGTGGGAAGGCGGCGCGGTTGATGAAGTGCGTGCGCTGCTCGACGCCGGTCACACCGTGAGTGAGCCCGGGATGCGGGCGATTGGTGTCGCAGAGATTACTGAATTTTTACGTGGTGATTTGACGGCCGCGGCCGCGCAGCAGCGGATTATTGAACTCACCCGACAATATGCACGGCGACAGCTGACGTGGTTTCGGCGGAATAAATCGATCGTGTGGTATAATTCGTCTGATGAGATGAATATATGGCACTCGGTCCACGATTTTCTGCAAACAAATTTCAAGCAGTTTTAAAAGGCGCACTTGGCGGTGGCGCTGACACGGTGCGCGGGGCGCTGCTTCATATCGGCGCACAAAAATCTTTGCAAACGGGTGCGAGCGTTAAAGATGCCCAAAAAATTATTCAAAAATTGAAGGCGTCCGGCGCGATTACGAACGAAGATCACGCACGAGCGGTTTTTAAATCTGCGGAGCGCGTCGCAAATGCGGCGGAGCGGATGCGCGTTAGCCAAGTCAAAGCAGATCGAATGGCGGAATTTAATGCGGCGAGCGTTGGTAAACCTTCGTCGCTCGCGCAATCAATTGTTGATGCGCACCAACACAGTACTTCGATTAATCAGACCGCAACACAGCATTACACATCGATCGCTGATGCGCTTAAAAAACCGGTGATGGGCGGGAGCACGGGATCGGCGACATCAAAGTTTGGCGGATTGATGGGCGCTGCGTCGACGCGACCGATTATTGATATTCCGATCGGATAATTATACACAGGGGGCGGGTTGACAAAATAATCTAAGTTCGGTTTTAGTTTGGTATACTCGGGACAAGAGTAAGTTTTATTTTTTATAACTATGCTTAAGGAGGTTATCGTGCGGTTGCACAAGAATTTTGAAGATTTCGTTCATGAAAATGGCGGCGTTGAATTTTGGTTCGCGCGCGAGCTACAGGGTTTACTGGGATACAATGAATGGCGTAATTTTGAAAACGCCATAAAAAAGGCGAAAGTTGCATGCGAAAAGGCAAAACAAAAAGTATCGGACCATTTTGTTGATATCAACAAAATGGTCGATATAGGTTCTGGTACACAGCGTGATGTCCTTGACATCAAACTCACGCGCTATGCCTGCTACCTTATCGCGCAAAATGGCGATCCGCACAAAGATGAAATTGCGTTTGCGATGACATATTTTGCGGTGCAGACACGCAAGCAAGAATTGGTGGAACAGCGGCTCGCCGAATGGGAACGCGTGCACGCGCGGGAAAAACTGTCACTTTCAGAAAAAAAGCTGTCCGGTATTTTGTTTGAACGTGGGGTTGACGCATCGGGTTTTGCACGCATTCGCAGTCGTGGTGATGCCGCGTTGTTTGGTGGTCACGACACAGCCGATATGAAGCATCGGCTCGGCGTGAAGCCGACACGACCACTCGCGGATTTTTTGCCCGCAGTTACGATTAAAGCAAAAGATCTTGCAAATGAGATGACGAATTTTAATGTGAAAAAGGATGTGACGATGCAGGGTGAAACCCCGATCACACAAGAGCACGAGAAAAACAACACGCACGTGCGCGAGACATTGGTGAAGAGCGGAATTCATCCGGAATCGTTGCCACCTTCTGAAGATATCAAAAAAGTTGAGCGCACACTGCGAGCTGAAAATAAAAAACTTTTTAAGAAAGTTTAGTTCGTAACAATTCGGTCACAACTCCCGCGTCCGCGGTTCCACGTGATTTTTTCATCACCTGTCCGACTAAAAATTGCAGCACCGCTTCTTTGCCGGCTTTAAATTGTGTGGTCTGCGTTGGGTTTGCGACGATAACTTCGTCAACCCATGCGTCGATGATCGACGAATCTGCGTTGCCAAGACCTTCAGCGTCTAACAAATGTTGTGGATGATCGCCGGTCATAACCATTTTTTTCAAAATGGTGAGCGCTGCGGCTGCATTCAGTCTGCTCTCATAAATCAAATGCAAAAACTCCGCGAAATTTTCCGGCGTTACGGTGTCAGGGGTGAACAAACGACCCACTTCGCTTAAAACGCCGAGATATTTGGTGAGTAACCAGCTCGAAACTAATTTTGCAACGCGCAGTTTTAAAACCGATTCATCAGTATCGGTATTGCTCGACGCGGCCCAATCATAAAATTCGCTCACCACATGTTCGGCATAATCCGCAAGACCTTCGGTTTCGATTATCTGGCGCGCGTCGGTCGGCGCAAATCCATATTCGTGTTCAAAACGCATTCGTTTCGCGGATGGTAATTCGGGCAACTCAATTCGAATTTTGTCGACGAGTGTGCCGATTATGAATGGGGGAATATCCGGTTCGGGAAAATAACGATAATCCTGCGCTGCCTCCTTTGTGCGTTGCGGCACCGTTTTTTGATCGACGTCATTCCATCCGCGTGTCGCGCTTACCATTGGTGGTTCGCCTGAATTCCACAATTCGGTTTGTCGTTCAATTTCAAATTGCAGCGCACGCTCGACCGCGCGAAATGAATTGATATTTTTGACTTCGGTTTTCGGATAGAGCTTATCATCGCCAACCGGTCGCAGAGAAATATTTGCATCGCAACGCATGTGTCCTTTTTCCATGTCACCATCTGAAATATCGAGCGCGCGGACGAGTAAGCGCATCTCCTGCAAAAAAGTTTTTGCTTCGTGGGGTGTTTTAAAATCGGGTCGCGTCACGGTTTCGACAAGTGGTGATCCACCTCGATTGAAATCGATGAGCGTTTCGCCCGTTGCTGCGTGAAAAGATTTTGCAGAATCTTCTTCAACGTGTGCGCGCTCGATCCCAATCGTCACGCGCGCGCGATCGACCTGTGAACCAGCGACACTAAAGGCGAACGCGCCGTTCGCGCACAGTGGCTCATCGTATTGAGAAATTTGATATCCCTTTGGAAGGTCTGGGTAAAAATAATGTTTGCGATCAAATTTGAGGCGCGGGGCGATTGTGCATCCGAGCGCGAGCCCGAGTTTAATTGCAGCGCGAATTGCGGCTGCATTTGGCGTGGGGAGCGTTCCCGGATAGCCCAAACAAATCGGACACACAGCGGTGTTCGGGGGCATCAATTCGCTGCGGTTGTCGCAGCTGCAAAACATTTTTGATTTTGTCGAGAGCTGAACGTGAATTTCAAGTCCGATAACAGGTTCAAGGTGCATAATGCATCTTAGTATAGCAGATCGATGAGCAAGTGTTGTGCTGATTTGATTGCGAGCGCGAGCGGTTGGTCAGCATCGAACACAATAAATTGCGTTCCATTTTTTTGCAAAAATGTTTTCCACGAATCCGCTTGCAATCGATGTGCAAGCCGCATCATGTAATCGTGCTGCTCAAAAACACTGTCGTCATTTTTATCTGCACGGCGCGCAAGGCGAGTGAGCGCAACATCGGCGGGAACTTCGCACAAAATCACAACATCGGGACGCCATTCAATGGCGAGTTGATTGCCGGGGAGCGACGCAACAAATTCTTCGCTGATTTCTGGACTCATCGCGGGTTGATAGGCGAGTGACGTCGTGATTCCACGATCTTGTACGATGAGCAAACCACGTTTGATCGCGGGAACAATTAACGATTCGTATCGTTCGCGGCGCGCTTCGGCGAACGCTTCGGTGATTTGGCGTGGTGTGTATCCGCTGTTTGGGCGCAACATTTCGTCACGCAAAATTTTTCCAACGCCTGCATACGCAGGTTCTGCGGAACAAATTACCGTTGCATCGCCAATGTCATTAATCGTTGGAATTCGTCCATTAGATTTTTCAAAGGTGACGGTCTCAAAAATTTTTTCCCCGCGCGCCTCAAACATGTCACGCCACGCGCGACTCACGGTGCTTTTTCCTGACCCATCAATTCCATCAACGATGACAAACATATTTTATCGTCCAAAAAAATCTGCATCAAAATCCATTTTGATCGCACGCATATGTGCGGCCAACAGCGGATGATGTTTTTTGCAGAGCTCATACATATCATAGCAGAGTGCGCGATACGAGAAATGGCCACCCGAACGCGTGCGCAATTCAACGATGTGATACAGTTCGCGCAAATTCATTTTGAACACGGTGCGTTTGCGCCACGCCATCGCGAGCGCGTAACGCGCTTCGTCAGGATCACATGCGGCGAGCGTTTGATATGCAGCGCGATTTTTTTCCATCACCGCTTCATAGTATGCGAGCAACCCCGCATCTTTTAAATCGCGCGGCACTTCAAATCCATGTTCCGGCGTGAGCGGCTGGTTCAATTGGCATGTCAAACGATGACGTTGCAAATCACGAAATGCACCATAGTCCATGAGCGTGTCAAAGATAAAATGGTTACCCACTTCAAATTCGCGACTTAAATTATCATGGTTTGAACGCCCCGCATTTATCGTATCAATCAATGACGCCTTGTAATTCGTCGGCAGCTTCCGAATTTTTTCGACGAGACAGCGAAATGAAACAGATGCCTGCGGATAAAGCAGACTCGCGATGAGCTCGTCTTCCGGAGACACGTTCATGACCAAATCTGCGCGCGGCTCATCAAAACCAAGATCCTCTTGTTCGAGAAACATACACGCCAAACGCGCGATCCGATCTTTATTTAACAGATATTCGCGTGGCTCCGTGTGTTTGATGAGCGTCGGCGCGCCGCGCACACTCAAGCGCATGCCCGCGCGCACCTGTTCGATAATATCATCTGACACACCGCTCTCACTCAAACGAATGATGAGTGCTTCCATTTTTTTTGCATTGGGATTGTATGCAGTTTCAAGCGCGGCATGTTGAATTTCATCAGCAATCTCGCGCACCTCTTGAAAGGGGCTCGCGCGCAATCGTGAAATCATGTAGCGAATTTCGCGGGCTGACCCAACCATCCCCATATTGGTGAGCGTTGAAATCGGCAACACGTAACGCGCAACATCAAGTGCTCGCGCGCGCAACCTGTTTTCGTATGGCTTGTCCGCCATGTCATCGGGCTTCGGATACTTCGCGCGAAAAAACGCAATCATCGATTCTAAAATATGCGTGTAGCCATCCATCAAATTTTGCATCGCGTCGGCGTACACACCGCGCAACTCTGGATTATTTTCAAAACACGCGGGCCGATGAAATCGTGTCGGATCAAACGGCACATAGCGCGTTGATTTTTCTTGGTACGACGCGAGCCGGTGATCTTCGATTGCCTTGCTCGCGATCATCGAAATATTTTCAAGCGCGATCGCGATCATCGCCATGTCCGCAACGGATGCATCGCCATATCCGATCACCCATTTTTCGTGAAACTCGGCGGATTTTTCATCGGTCAAATCATCAATCGTTGTTTTAACGGATTCTTGCGAGCGAGAATATTTTGCAAACGCAACAGCCTGCACTTCGGGGGATAAACCGACTATGGCGAAGATGTCGCGGTCGTGTGATTCGAGTGGCATAGTGCGTGCATTTTAGCAGCCCGACGCGCACAAAACAAAACCCTCGTCAACCCCCCACTTAGAGCGTCACTTTCCAGAGCGTCAGCTCGGTTGGTGTCACCTCAACATACGAAAAAACGCGAACGTAATTTGCGATGGATCCGAGATTAACTACGACGCGTGCGGGGTTTGATGCATCGATGTACGGCATGTGCAAATGACCGTAGCAAAAAATGTGTGCATCGGGCGCGAGCGTGTGTTGAACGGCTTCGGTGTAATTCGCGTACCGATGTTTAATTCGATCCTCGTGTTTGACGCGTGCGGCACGGTAAAATTTGTCTGTGTTGAGTCCAACTCGTTTCATATAACCCGCAACCTTTGTTGCGTAACGGCTGTACCACGCCGCGTTACGATTCAACGGATCCGCTTGATGACCGTGCGACATATAAATCGGCCCGACCTGAATGTGCTCAAATGTTTTTTTGCCAAAATTTTTTTCAATGCGACGCCACGCCGTCCAATCGTGGTTGCCGCGAATAATTGTTACGTGCTCGATTAAAAAATTCATGTATTCGGGGTGCAACTTTAAAATTTGTTTGGGACGAAATCTCCAGCCCTCAAGAATATCGCCAAGTCCAAATAATTGATAACCTTTTTCGCGATATCGCTCGAGCATCGCAAAGAGTTCGCGCACATTTTCCGGGAACACGCTGATCGACTTATTTGTTTTTCCGTAGAGATGTAAATCCGAAAACAAAACCATGTGCGGAATGTCCAGCGGTTCAGAAAATTTGTACACCGCAATTTGTTCACGCCGTGGTTTGTGAATTTGCGGCAGCACCTCTAGTTTTTTGCGACGTAGCGGATTTTTAATGTTCATTCCCGATTAATTTATCGAGCTGCGCATGAAATTCTTCGATTGTTCCATCGTTGTGTAAAACGACATCGGCTTCGCGAGCAACTTCGTCAATCGAAATTTCCGTTGGGCGCTGTTCGTCCGCCAAAAACTGCTCGAATGTTTTCGTTTGATCATCCGGTTTTTCGTTGCGTTGAATTAATCGTGCGTAGCGAATTTTTATATCGGTATCGATGTAAACAATTTTAAATCCCGGAACTGTGCGCAGTTCTGAGATATCAGCGAGCCGACGAATTCCATCAACGCAAATAATTTCATGCGGGTCGTTCATCACATCTTCCTTCATCACGCGCGCAAGTGTGCCCTCACCAAATTCGTGACGCACTATTTCAGACATGCGAATGAGATGATCGCGATCGGCGGGTAAATAGAGACGTGTCACCAAATCATATAACATTTTTGAGTAGCGAAAATAACCCGCGTTATATTTTTTTTGAACATAATCGCTCGCGGCTCCTTTCCCCGATGCACCGTGTCCAACAAATCCCAAAATCAATTTCATAGCTTTCGAAGGGTGAGTCCTGCTTGCTGAATCAAATTTTGCGCAGTTTCGTTCATCGGATATTCCGCGGCAAAAACAATTTCCGCGATTCCCGCGTTGATGCACATTTTTGCGCACATGAGGCAGGGGCTGAATGTGGTGTACAACGTGCCGCCGCTGATTGCGACGCCGTGGAATGAAGCCTGTACAATCGCGTTTTCTTCTCCATGCGAACAGGTGCATTCATCGAGCTGCGTTCCCGCCGCGACCGTTCCGTGTGCGCGCGCCCAACAGCGTGCGCATCCACCCTCGTCGCAATTTTTTGTCCCGCGCGGTGTGCCGTTGTAGCCCGTCGAAATGATCCGCTTGTCTTTGACGATGACGGCGGCAACTTGTCGTGTACAGCAATTACTTCGTTTCGCAACCATCTGCGCGATGTCCATGAAATACTGATCCCACGAGGGGCGTTGTGTTGGTTCGGTCATATGACAGCATTGTAAATAAAAGTTTGAATTTAGGCAATTTTTAAACGTCGCAATTTTAAATTCTTGGAAAATAAAATATCCTCCGTGGAGCGGTTTCCGAACCCCAGTGGGTTTGGTCGCGCGAGACGAAGGATATCTTATTGTGCAGTTTATGCGATTGAAATTTTGATTCCAGGGCTCATCGTACTTGCGATGAATGCGCTTTTGATGAAGACACCCTTTGAACTCGTTGGTTTTGCGCGTTTGACCGCTTCGATTGCAAGCGCCATATTTTCTTTGAGCTGCTCAACAGAAAGCGAACGTTTGCCGACGGGGATGTGCACGTTTGCCGTGTCATCATTTTTAAACGCAACCTTACCGCGACGAAGTTCGCCGATCATTTTTGTAACGTTCGCGGAAACCGTGTCCGTTTTTGGGTTTGGCATCAAACCTTTTGGGCCCAAAGTCTTTGCAAGTTTTGCAAGCTTCGGCATCATCGATGGTGTTGCGACAGCGATATCAAAATCAAGTTTTCCACTCTTCACAATTTCTTCAACAAGATCTTCACCACCAACGATATCTGCACCCGCTTCTTTTGCGGCAGCCATTTCGCCTTCAGTTACAAATGCGATGATACGCTTTGGCTTACCGACTGAATGTGCGAGCACGAGCGTCGTTCGCACCTGCTGGTCACCTTTTTTTGGATCGATCCCGAGATGCATGTGCAGTTCGACGGTCTCGTCAAACGCGCGCTTTGGAAATTTTTCCATGAGTTCGAGCGCCTCGTCGACGGAATAAACTTTTTTTGTGTCGACTAAACTTGCTGACGCCTGATAGGTCTTGCCTTTGGTGGCCATATAATGATTTTTGTGTGGTACAAGCAACCGTGTGACCCACGATTTCCCACGAGAATTTAATGTCGGCAGTTTAGCATGGGCGTTCGAGCGTGTCAAGTTATGCACAGAGCAAAATTATGTCAAAAACTGTATACTATATACAAATTTTTATTTTGTATGACAGCACCTTTAACAACGCATCCAGATGCAATTATCATTCCGCCCGAAGTCGAACATTTTTTGAGTCGTATGCTTGAGGACGCGGGAATCGCACCCCAGAACCCGGAGCTTCGCACGACGATGATGAGCGAACTTGCGGCACGTTTACAACAACAGATTATCCTTGATTTGCTCGACAAACTCGACCAGCAGAAGTTCGATGAATTTGAAAAAATGATGGAAACCAACCCATCATCTGATCGAATCATCGGATTTTTGAAATTAGCCGTTCCGGGAAATGTCGAGATTGTTTCACAAACCATGTTGAATTTTAAAGATACGTTTGTCGCTGCCGCGAGCAACTAATTTTTTATGCGAGAACCAAAAAACGGAGATCGAAGACCAAAAACACAAGAACGACCAGATCCTGTAAACCAAGATCGAAAGCCGCTCGATCTCATGCCTGTTCCAAAATTTTCGGCGGATAAAATGCGTGAACTTGAGGGGAAGGTAACGGATTCTGGCAAAGAAATTCTTGCAAAAATGTCGTTCAACTTGTTTGATGCGATCGATCTCTATTCAAATAGATCGTGGCATCAGGGCGTGCGTATCGTTGGTGTAACGGATGACGGGGGAAAACCAAAAATTCTTGTCGCGACAGCCGCTCCAAACGGGGTCGATTTTTTCGCGTCGAAAGAGCTTGATCTCGACGCATTCACACGATGTGCACGGAAGCCGAAACACAATCTTATTAAGCGACCGGATGGATACCCACAACCAGTTGTCGAACCGAAGAAAATTAAAAAGACTGATCGAGCTGAGCAACCATTAGCTGGTAATGACCAAAAAGATACTGATCAGGCGCGCGCGGATTTACTAGCAACATTCGCCGCGCGGCAGGCAGCTCAGGAAGCGGCTGCTGCCGAAGCCGCAGCAGCAGCTGTCCAACAAAACACATCCAACGAAAACAGCCCTGAACCGATCATGGTGAACACACAGCCGATTGATGAAACGCCTCGGGTTAACGAACCAGCTTCGCGTTATAAAGCGGATACGATCACGCCCGAAGAAGAGCGCACGATGCGTTTGCGGCACTTATTGAAAATGCATGGGGGCATTTACGAAAACAAACCGCAAAAAATGGATATTCGTATCGTTGATTTGTCGGCGTGGATCGAGCAGCTCGCGGAATTAGTTGCGGAAAATAAGTTGCGCGCGTACATGAATCGAAAAGGCGTTGGTGCAATTTTTTCAAAAGCGTTTGCGCATATTAATGAAGATGCGTATCGCCGGAAATTTTATCTCGATGCACTCCACGCGATTGAATCGAATCGTAATTTGAAAGCGTCGCTCGAAGCGCGCGTGTTTGGTCGTGGTGCTGTTGAGTCGACGGACCCGCACACGCGTGAGACACTCGCACAATTTGACGATGTGCTCCGACATTTTGCTGACGACCTTCATGATGAAGAAGAACGTGGCGATCAATTTGTCGCGGATGAAACGTTGAACAATGCGGCGAGCGCGTTGTTTGTTGAATATGCGACCGGCGGCATCGGCGATCGAACGGCATTTGAAAAACGTGTTGAAGAAGAGATCATTCCGCTCATGGGTGGTAAAAAATTTGCGCAAGGCGGTCGGTCGACGGCAAGCGAGCGAGAGAATCGAATGCATGCGTCAAATTTGTTTCATTGGGCCGAGACGTATAAAGAGCAGGTAAGCCACATGATCACGGCCGCGCAGGAAAAATATGGCGAGAAAGATCCGGAGTCGATCAAGCGCTATGTGAAAGGCATGCTCAAGTTGGATTTGAATATTGAATTATCAAAACGGGGGCGCGATGTTGTTGAGCGCGATCCAGCCGGAAAAATGAGCCGAGGCGAGCGCGCGGTTTCGTGGTTGCAAAACATGACGGGTTCGACGGCGGTTAACAAAGTGCTCGGTGCGGTCGTTGCAAATCCGGTGACGATGGGTATTGTTGGTGCGATCGCAGCGCGCGCGGGCGTTCGATGGGCAGCAACGGGTGCAGCGGCAATGGGTATCGCGGGTGCGGGTGTTTTGAGCGGTCCTGCAGCGGTAATTGCGGCGGGTTTGGTTGGTGGAACGTTGGCTGCGGGGTTGTTTGCGAAAATTCGTGCAAGCAAAGAGTTGAAACAAGATCGTGGCATGGTCGCGCGAGATCGCGCACTTGGTCGAACGCCGGGTGGTCCGCGTGCGGAGAAAATGTCCGAGTTTGTTCAAGAGATGAAAAATGCGGATACAATTTTGGAACAGTTGCGTGCGATCACAGGTCAAGAAACAAATCCAGAAGCGCGCGCGGCAGCACTCACGCTCATCGCGGAAACACATGCGCGTCTCGAAGTTCGTTTGCAGCATGCAAAAGATACGATTAATGTGAGCGCCGAAGAGGGTGAGCGCGATTTATCGCTCGCGAATGCGATCGATGATATTAAACGACAGTTTCAGCGACTGGGCCGTGAATCAAATTTGATGAAAGACCCATCGCTTGCGGGCCGAGTTGATGCGGAAAAACAAAAAATTCTTGATGATATTGCGGCGCGCGATACCGCATTTGCTGAATATTTAAGCAAAAATAGTAATCGCAAGGCACTTATTGGGGGCAGTATTGGTTTGGCATCAGGTGCGTTGATGTGGGGAGCGCGTCATGTGTTTCATGACCAGTTAGAAGCTGCGGGTAATTACGTTCTGAACGGGGCAAGTAACACATGGTCCGCAACAAAACGGTTGCTCGGATTTAATTTTGGTGGGCCAGAGATGCCACCGGCGGCACCTGCTGCTGTTCATGGTGGACTGTTTTCGTTTATGGATGCGCCGCGTGGTGTTCATGAAGTTCCGTTTGAAAAAGGGATACTTCGATTGCCAAGCGACCGAATCTTTGTTTCTGACGGACATGGTGGCGGGCGGATTTGTACGCTTTTTGGCAAGCCGGTGAGCCCGCTTTTTCACATGACTCCGGATGGAAAAGTATTAGAAGCAGATGCGATGAGCGAGTGGGGCGGTCACATCGAACATGTAACCCAAAATGTCCCCGGGCATCAATTTTCAGGGACTTTGCGACCTGTTGAGTTTGGAAATCATGCGGTGACCAATAATTTTGAGATTCCGGACAACATGGATATTAAGCCAAACGTTGACGGAACATTTGATATTACCGATAAAACAGGTAGGTTGATTGAAGGCGGAATTCAAGTCGGTCCGGATGGAAAATTGTTGCCAGCTTCTGCAGCATTGTTGCGACAGCACGGTTGGATGTTGCGTGAGGAAGTCCACATCGATAAGACGTCGTACACGAGAGATGGGCTCACGAAGTTTTTGCGCGAACACATGGGTCAATCGAAAGCACATCGCCTCGATTGGCACAGCAACGGAACTCCGATGCACAAAGTTGGTGCACATTGGGTGGTGACGGACAAAACCGGTGATCTTCCGATGCCAAAGGGTCCAAATACGCTGGGGCCGCACTCGTTTAAAGTTGATTCGTGGCCTGATCCAAAATATCTCCATCAATACGAAGCTGATCCACATTTTAAGGTTGAGCATGTTGGTGGGCGTTGGGTCGGTGCTGACGGCAAAGAATTGCAGTTGAAACTCGATGGCACGTCGAGCGCGCGAACATTGTCGATCAAGGAAATGATCAAAAATGCAATTGGGGGCAAAGTGAATTCTGACGGCTCGATCGATAATAAATTTGGTGACATTAGTAACAAAGTTGAGAGCAAAGCGTTTGCGGAGGCCGCATCGAAATTTCGGTTGCGTGTGTTCGTCGGTCAAAATTATTGGCATTCGGGCGAAAGTTTTGAGTTGCCGGTTGGCCCGGATGGCGTGCTCAATATCAAGCCGGGTGACGAGCTGTACAACGTGTTGTTTGATGATCACGGAGATTTGAAAGCAACGGTTGAAGCAGTTATTCCGTCTGACGACGGCGCGGGCTATCACACACTCGCTACCGCTACACGTCATGGCGACGGCGCGGGCGTTGTCGCGCACAGATCGAGTTTGTTCCGTTTGATGCACTCGAATAAGGATGTGACGCAAGACTTTTATGATTGGCAAGAGACCCCGGCGACGATTCCGTCAGCTCCAACGAGTGGTAGTGATGACATTCCGTTTATTTTTCCGATTCCGTGGACGCCGCGTGATCCGATGGAAGTTCCAAAACTTGATGAACAGAGCAAACAAAAAGGTGAGCGCACGCCTCGTGGCCCCTTAACGCCAGAAATGTTTAAGGCGCAAGAGGAGTTGAGCCGTAAATTAGTTGAAAGCGCTGATTTTGATACGGTTTTGAGTGGGAAACATGAGCAGACAGGGCGTCAATATGTGGAAGACGCGCAGTTCAAAAAATGGATGGATGGGGCAGTTGATTCGTATGTGGCAAGCAACAAAGATAATCCACTGTCGTCCAATGATCCGGAGATAATTCGTGAAAAATTGACGGAAGCGCGCGCTCGAGAAATTCGTGAGCCGCTCAAATGGGGTGACGGATTTGTTTTCAATATCGCAGAATCTGGGCAGGGTGCACAAGATGGCGGCTTTTCTTTTGAGGGTGTTCATGGCGGCGTTCACTCGATTGATGAATTTGAACAACGTCTTGCGGTTGCAAAGCCACGTCCGGAACTGTTAATGATTGCGGTGAGCGCTGCGTCACTTGCAAAACATCAGACAACGGAACAGCTGGTGGCTCAAGTGTTCGGCCCAGAATTCACGAAAAAGTTTGCGGCGTATGGAGTTGCTGTTAAATTCGTATCTGAAAAAAGTTTGCGCAACGGCGTTGTGGTGACTCCACCCGATGCACCGCCGGAAAAAGAGTATCAAGTGCTAGCACTTCGTGGAGAACGGATTGAAGCGCTACCTGTTCGTCAACAGTTAGTTGGCGTTGGTGAATTTGATGGAAATCAATTTAAGCAGATGGAAGTTGCACGATTAGCTGCAGGAACCCAGACAGGAACGCAAGAGCCAGTTGTGTATGTGCTTGATGAGAGTTATGTTCAGAGAATGATTGGCAAAAAAGTTGAGGGTCGCGCAGAAATCAAAACAACCGACGATGCGGTAGCGTTTTTCACAAAAAATATTGAAAAACTGATCCAACACGTTGCGCGGGAAACCGGCGAACGGGTGATGTATCGCGTTATTGTTGGGGGTACGAATGTTGATGCGATAACCAACGAATTGCGCGAATCGATGTACCGCGTTCCGGGTGAAGGAGAGATTGCACGTCAGCGTCGTGCGGCAGTGTCGGCGAGAGAGGCGGCACTTGCTGCGGAGCGCGCTGCGCCGGACGCACAAACAAAATTAAAGCCTGAAATTAAACCAATTGTTCCGGATTTGGTTGAAACGAGAGGGCCGGGTGAGGGTGAAATTTTGGTGCGCCAAGTATTTGAACATACTGATTCGACAAAAGGAAAGGGTAAGAACGAAGATAGTCAGTTCATTGATCGCGCGAATGAAGTTTATGGCATGTTTGATGGTATGGGTGGGTACGCCGGTGGTAAAGAGGCGTCGACATTTGCAGCAGAGGCATTTCAGAAACGAGCAGCCGGTCTGCGCGATGTTGTTGCGCGCGGCGGGTCAGCCAAGGAGCTTTCTGCTGCGCTTGATCAGGCGTTCGCTGATGTTCAGGCTGAAGTTGTTGATAATTTGAGAAATGCGGGCTTACCACAGGGCGGAACAACGGCGGCGATCGCAATTCCGTTTATGGAGAATAATAAGGCGTATGCAGCAGTTGCGGCTGTCGGTGACTCGCGCGTGTATGTGCTCGATGACAAAAACAGATTAACACCACTCACGTCAGATTTGATTACTCGCACAACACCTGCAAGTGAAATTTCAGCGAAGTGGGCGATTGAACAGCGTATGCGAACCGCGTCATCTTCGGGCGATCTCCTTTCTGAGGAGGTGGAAGATGCATGGGGCGTACGTAATGTGATTGGGAGTTATTTGGGTATTGGAAGTGGTAAGAGTGGGCGTTCGGGTAATAATTTTGCGCCAAATATCCGAATTATCGAATTACCTGCGGGTGTTTCCCGTCTCTTGCTCATGACCGATGGCGTTGGCGACAATTTAACTGATTTTGAGATTATTGAAACGGTTATCGATAATAGCGCTGATCCGGCTCGAGCACTTGTTGAGGAGGCCGCGGCACGGAGCAAAGAAAAATCCTTCCGAAGCAAACCAGATGACATCAGCGCGGCGGTAATCGAATTAGGTCCAAAGGCGGCGCCTGTTGCTCCTGTGACAGATGTCGCGGCTGAAATATCGGCGACTGAAAAACCAGAGGAATCGATCGGGCGATGGCAAGATAATCCGAGCAGTGTGCGGTTTAATCTCACCTCTTCAGAAGCGGCGTTTGACGGATTTACCATCGGTAAAGCGAATTTAATTGGTAGGTTAGCGTCTCATATTCAAGCAATGCCGAAAAAGGATGGAAAATTACTTCACGTAGCCTATGATGATGCCTTTCTTAAATCAGATATCATGAAGGGTGCTCGCGACAGAACGCAGATTGGCGTTGAGCGTCGAATAAAAAAACTTCTTGAAGGGCTTTCTCCGGACGTGGCCGCTCGAACAGAGGTCCGCGCGTTAAAGTTGCCTAATGACGCAGATCGCCAAAATGTAGTTGATCGTGTGAACGAGGACGTTGCTGAACTCAAGAAAAAAGATGAGGTCGGTTCGTAATTGACAGCAGACATAAAAAACTCGTACAATAGCGTGACTTAACCTCACGCTATTTGCGTTTTTGTATGGCTAAACTCCCACAAGATTTTGAACCGATTGATGCGATGCGCCACTCGACCGCGCATGTTTTGGCAGCGGCTGTTGCTGAGTTGTTTCCGGGAACGCAATTTGGTGTTGGACCGGTGATTGAGAACGGTTTTTATTACGACATGAAAACGGTGACGCCGCTTGGGCCGGATGATTTGGTGCTCGTTGAGGCGAAGATGCGTGAGATTGTTGGTCGCGGCAGTGCGTTTACGCGCCGCGAGATGCCGATTGACGAGGCGATTGAATTTTTTCGTGGTCGGGGGCAGGGCTATAAAGTTGAATTGCTCTCCGATTTGAAATCGCGCGGCACGACGAATTTGAAAGATGAGGAGTTGCAGGATTTTGATCCGGCCGCGCCGATGATCGCGAGCATTTATGAAACCGGAGATTTTGTTGATCTGTGTCGCGGGCCGCATGTTGCGTCGACCAAAGAGATCGGCGCGTTCAAATTGACGAAACTCGCGGGCGCATATTGGCGCGGGAAGGCGGAGAATGATCAGCTGACCCGCGTGTATGGGTTGGCGTTTGCGAGCGCCGCGGAGCTCGAAGAATTTGTGCGCCAACAAGAGGAGGCGGAAAAGCGCGACCACCGCAAACTCGGGCGTGAGCTCGGTTTGTTTGTATTTTCGGATTTGGTGGGGCCCGGGTTGCCACTCTGGACACCGAAGGGGACGGTGATGCGCGAGTTGCTCAACGATTTTGTGTGGAGTTTGCGTCGGCCGCATGGTTATGAGCGTGTGACGATTCCGCACATCACAAAAAAAGATTTATACGAAACGTCGGGGCATTGGGCAAAATATGCGCAGGATCTTTTTAAGATTACAACGCGCGAGGATCATTTGTTTGCGATGAAGCCGATGAACTGTCCGCATCACACGCAAATTTATGCGAGCGAGCAGCGGTCGTATCGCGAATTGCCGGTGCGTTTTGCCGAAACAACGATGGTGTATCGCGACGAGCAATCGGGTGAGTTGTCCGGTTTGTCGCGTGTGTTGTCGATCACGCAAGATGATGCGCACGTTTTTTGTCGCGTGTCGCAAGTTCGGGGCGAGGCTGAAATTGTGTGGGAGATTATTCAAAAATTTTATCAGGCGTTCGGTTTCGAGTTAAAACCACGTTTGTCGCGCCGTGATCCATCGGCTGCGGAAAAATATTTGGGTGCGCCCGAAGATTGGGACAAAGCCGAAACCGCGCTGCGCGAAATTTTGGAAGATAAAAAAGTTGAATGGATCGATGGCGTTGGTGAGGCGGCGTTTTACGGGCCGAAAATTGATTTTATGGCCAAAGACTCGATCGGTCGTGTGTGGCAGGTTGCGACAATTCAGCTGGATTTTAATCAACCGCGCAATTTTGGGTTGACGTGCGTGAATGAAGCGGGCGAGAAAGAGCCGATTATGATGATCCATTGCGCGATCATGGGTTCAATTGAGCGGTTTATGAGTGTGATTATCGAACATTATGCGGGTGTGTTTCCGGTGTGGCTTGCGCCGGTGCAGGTGCGGCTGCTTGCGGTTGCGGATAAGCACGCAGACGCCGCGTTTGCAGTCGCGCGTCAGTTGCGCGCTGCGGGTTTGCGCGTTGAAGTTGACGCCGACGCTGCAACGATTGGTGCGAAAGTTCGTCGTGCGGAAACGGAAAAGATTCCGCTCTCGGTTGTTTTTGGCGACAAAGAAATGAGTGGTGAGCCGTGGCAAATTCGTGCGCGCGGGAGCAAAGAAATGAAGGTGATGCGCGCCGAAGAATGTGAGGCGTGGCTTTTGGAGATTTCGCGAGAACGTTCGATGTAAGTTGACGAGAATTTCAAAAAATAGTACAATTTTTCTCCCTTCATGGCCTACTTTGCTATGGAGATTGGAGGATTTAATGTCGCGCAAGAAAGGAGATGCCTCAAAATATGGTGAACCGCCTTTGGTTGGGCCATACAACGCTGCTGGACTGAAGGAGGTGATGCGTCAAACGGGTTCGATTGATTCTGAAAAAGAACTGCCATCGTGGTGGTGGGCGGTGATCATCGTCTGCGGCTTTCTGATCGGATTTGTCAGCGCTCGTTTGACGACGTAACTCAGAGTGAGATTGAGGCGAACGTCATCGTCGAGGCTTTGCTTGCGTTTCAACGCGCAGGCAAGGTCTCGGCGTTTTTATTTTGCTTGACCCATGTTGCGCAACGCTTTGATGCGCTCGTCGAGCGGTGGATGTGTTGAAAAAAGATTTGAAATTTTTGAACCCGCAGCACGAAATGGATTGTCGAGGTACAGATGCGCGGTTGCTTGATTTGCGCTTGACATCGGTTGATTCGTGTCGCGAATTTTTTCAAGGGCGCGTGCAAGGCCTTCGGGATAGCGGGTGAGGAGCGCGCCAGAGGCATCCGCTAAAAATTCGCGACGACGAGAAATTGCGAGCTTGATGAGTTCGGCGATGATCGGCGAGAGGATGATCACGACAATTCCAAGAATTGCGAGGACGCTGCCAAGACCGCTTTTTTCATCGTCATTCGATCGTGAGCGGCCCGCACCACCAAATTGAAGCATGTGTGTGATGAGCATGATTGCACCACACAAAACGATCACAATCGTCATCAGACGGATGTCGTAATTTTTAATGTGTGAGAGTTCGTGTGCGAGCACCCCCTCAAGTTCTTCGTTTTCTAATTTTGATAATGCGCCGGTGGTGACGGCGATTGATGCATGTTCGGGGTCGCGACCCGTCGCAAATGCGTTGATCGCCGGATCATCGATGATGTAAACACGCGGCGTTGGTTTCATGCCGGCGGTGATGCATAAATTTTCAACGATGTTGTAAAGATACAGGTTGGTTTTTTTGGTGATCTCTTGCGCGCCTGCGGTCGCGAGAGCGATTTTGTCGCCTGTGTAATAACTAAAAAGCGCCATCACCGTTGAAAAAATCAACGCAGCCGTCATCGCAACGAACGGATCGATTCCCGAGTAGAGACTGTACGCATAACCCATCGCGACGATCAGCGCGATAAAAATGGTTATGAGAACAGTTGTTCGCCGTTTATTTGCGTCGATTTGAGTATACACAGGACATTAAAATTTTACACTCACATTTTCGCGCTGCGCTGCGTCTGCAACTTCAAAAAATTCTCGTTTGGTGAAACCAAAAGTATTCGCAATGAGGTTTGTAGGGAAGTGCTGAATTTTTGTGTTGAGGTCGCGCACATTTCCGTTGTAGAATCTGCGTGAAGCCTGAATTTTATTTTCAGTGTCCGCAAGTTCGTCTTGGAGTTTCATGAAATTTTGGTTTGCTTTGAGATCGGGATAGCTTTCACTCAATGCAAAAATAGTTTTGAGCGTTCCGGAAAGTGCGTTTTCCGCTTGTAATTTATCTTGCATGCTTGCACTCGACGAATCGTGTGTTTGCATCGCAGCATTACGCGCGGCGATCACTTTTTCCAGTGTTCCGGATTCATGCGCCGCATATCCTTTTACGGTTTCGACTAAATTCGGAATCAAATCGTAGCGGCGTTTTGATTGTACGTCGATGTCTGACCATGCTTCTTCGGATCGTGTGCGGAGCGTGACAAGTCCGTTGTAGGTGCCGATGAGCCACAGTGCGAGAATTGCGACGATGGCGATGAGAATAATGAGCATCATAAAATTATGCGTTATTTATTAGGTGATCTTTTCGAATTAAGCGCCAGTGAAACGCAAACAGTGGACCCGCGACAATGAGAAACGAGATATTTTGTACGAGATCGCGTTGACGCTGCGCTAATTTATTATTTTCGGCATTTTGACGATCTTGTTCAATCTGTGCGGCCATTTCCGCAACAGGTTTGCTCGGTTGGGAATAGTAGTTATCATCAGCCTTTGGAAAAATCCACGTACGCAGCCCCAGGTTGACTAAGCTCACGACCGCGAACACGACCATGAACAACGCGATCGCACTCACGAGATAGAGATAAACGTTGCGAATAATATTTTTTGTCTGCATAGGTTTCTATTATAACAAAACTCCCCCGAGTGGGGGAGTTCCGAGAGCGCAATTTTTAGATTACGTCAACACCCATCTGGCGAGCTGATCCGGCGATCATCCGAGCGCCTGCGTCTACATTCGCGGTGTTTAAGTCCGGCATTTTGCGGGTTGCGATGTCGCGAGCTTGTGCCCACGTGATTTTACCCACTTTTTCGCCCGGGGCTTTCTTTGATCCGCTCTTGATACCCGCAGCTTTTTTGATCAAATCGGTTGCTGGCGGAGTTTTGAGCACAAAAGTGAAGGTGCGGTCTTCGAAGACCGTGATTTCACACGGAGCAGTTTCGCCACGGCGATCTTGGGTCGCTGCGTTGAATTTGGTTACGAATTCTTGAATATTCAAACCGTGCTGACCAAGGGCTGGGCCAACAGGTGGGGCTGGGGTTGCTCCTCCGCCCGGAATCTGTAGTTTGATGATGGTTTTGATCTTTTTTGCCATAGTGCCGAGGATTATACTTTCTTAATCTGTAAAAAGTCAAGTTCGACCGGCGTTTCGCGTCCGAACATGTTAACGAGAACTTTGATCTTACCGCGGGCTTCGTCGATATGATCGACTTTGCCTTCCATGTTTTTAAATGGTCCGTCGACGATTTTAACCGCCGATCCTTCGATAACATCGATTTGATATTTTGGTTCTTCGACGCCCATTCGTTTTTGCAACGCCTTCATTTCAGTTTCCGCAATGGGCGTTGGGGTCGTTCCGCTGCCAACAAAACCAGTAACGTTTGGCGTGTTGCGCACCACGTACCACGAATCATCTGTCACGAGCATTTCAACGAACACATAGCCCGGAAAAATTTTTTCAATCACGGTGTGGCGTTTGCCATTTTTAATTTTAATTTTTTTCTCGGTTGGAACAAGCACACCAAAAATTTTGTCTTGTATCGACATGGTTTCGACGCGGTGTTTGAGGTTACGCGCCACATTGTCTTCGTACCCGGAGTATGTGTGGATCACATACCAGCGACGACCGAGATCAAGTGTTTGTTTTGGCATATTATTTCTTGATGATTGCCGACAAACCGATATTGAACACCGCATCAAGTACCCAGAAAAATGCCGCGACAATCAAACTGGTTGCGATAACTGCGATGGTTGAGCGAATTGTCTCTTCTTTTGTTGGCCACACGACTTTGCGGAGTTCCTCGTTCGCCCCCTTGAGATAGTCGGTGATTTGTGTTCCGATGGACGCCATATTTTTTTGTTCTAAAAAAGGCCCCGTGGGGCACTTTATGATGGAGTCATCATAGCCCTGACAGCGAATTTTGTCAATTGTTGATAAGTCCGATTAATAGTATCGATTTTTTTCACGCCACGCGAGGCCGCCGGTTACGGCCGCGGTGACTCCAAATAATCCAGCGAGCACGCCCAAAACAGTGACCCAATTGCCCGTTTGGTTTTCTTCGGGCGGGGTTGCGCGTGGTTGACGAGGTGGCGCTGCTATTGAATCGGTGGTCGTGTTTGTCGTGGTTTCAGGCGTCGTTGATGAATCTGTGGCCGGTGCGGTTTGCGGGTCGGCAATCGCAGAAATTATTTTTGGAGCGGCGACTGGTTTTTTTGCTTGAACCTTTTTTGTGTTCGATCCAGTTTCTGTAGTTGTCAGTGTCGGCTGCGCCGCGTTCGTTTTTTTAACGGGTGACGATGGAGCCGTCGGGCTACTTTTTTGAGTCGGCGCAACGGTCGTTAATGATTTGGAAGAAGCAGATGGTGCGGTCGGAGCTGAGACGGGTGGAGGCGGGGGTGCGGGATCATCTGAAATTAAAGGATTTCGACCCGCGTGTATTTCGGCGCCATCTTTCATGCTGTCACCATCGGTATTTGGGTTGTTAGGATCCGTTTTGTACGTAAAAATTTCCTCGTAATCCGACAGCCCGTCATCGTCAGAATCAAATTTGAGCGGCGATGTGTGGTAGGTTCCCATTTCTTCATGATCTCCGATTCCGTCGTGGTCGCTATCATTGTCGATCGTTGTTGATTGTGAGACAGGCGATGCAATTGCATCTAATTCGGCTGTTTTGAGTTGGCGCGTATTTCCTTGCGCGTCCGTTGCAACGGCGGAAATAAAACGAGCGCCGACTGTGTGAGGTCCTGTTGTAGGTGTCCACGGCGCGCTCACTTGCTGCGCTTCCTCGAAATCAATCACGGTTGTTATGCGTGCAAATTCTTGGCCATTGTCGATGAATGAGATCGTCGCGGTCATTTTTTTGTATTGGTTGTTGATCACAACGGTGTAGACTTTGGTGGGAATTCCTGCGAATGGAGTGTCTGTAGCAAAAGATACGCCGCTCGACGCAAATCCGATGTTGGCTGCATGAGCCGATAAAAACGGAAAACAGAGGAAAAAAAATAAACAGAGCGTGTACCAGTGTGACTGACGAATTCGGATCATAAAAAATGAGAGGCAAGCGGATTTCGAGTGTCAGTATACCACCTGTGCCATGGAGTTGACAGTTTTGAGAAAATTATGTAAGGTAGCAAGCTCTTTTGCGTCTCAATTTCGGGGCGCAGTATAAAGGGCACGGAGGTACTCATGGCAACTGAACTGCAAGATGATGATTCGTGGCACGACGTCAACTTGAGCCTGAATTGGGCGGTCATGGTTCGGGGGATGCGCAAGTATTTTCCGTCATGCACGGTCAGTCAGGTGATCGCGAAACTCCCCCCACATCTTCAGGCGCTCCTTCAAGCGGAGCAGGAAAAGGACGAGAATCGGGCTTTGAGTCTCACAACAGACCGGTTTGTTCCCTTGGGGTGGTACATCCAGATCGAGTTCGCGGTCGTGACCGTGCTCGGGCACCCGTCACATCTGCGCACACTCGGACAAGCGGCTGTCGAAGTCGCGCACGGGTCAACGGACTTTGGTGAATGGATGCTCAAGTTGGGCCTCAAATACATCACAGACCCGCGTCTCGGTGCGCGTTCGATTCCACGGGGTACACGTTTGTGGAATGACTCAAAACGATGGACACAAAGCAGTGTGCCGGGCCTCATCACGCTCGTCGGTCATTATGTGGAAGATGCGAGGACCGGCATTCGACGTTCCCCACAAGATGATGCGTTGTCGCTCATGTATTTTATTCCCGGGGTCACGTCGACTTTTCCAGCACATTGGGAGTTTCAAGACCCGGTGTCCGATGTCACGCTCAAGGCGGTTCCGGTTAACCTCGAGGCTTTTTTGAAAAAATGGCTCGGGAACGACCAGTCTATACGCTGGTTGCGTGGCGCGGAAGCGAGTAAGGATGACCAGTGGGTTGTGAATCCACAAGCCGGAGATCGGCTGTTCGTGAACGGTGAGTTGTGTGGAACGGTAATCCGCTACAAGCCGAACGGACATACGGTTAACGCGATCCGGCTCGATAAGACAATCTCGAGTGTCTGTACGCGGACAAGCGAGTTGTTGCCCCTTGTCCATGCAGGAACAGTTTTTCAGCTCGATGATGCGAACGAGCTGGGGACGGTTATCATGGAAGTCGTGTACAACCACGTGTCAAAGACGATTTTGCAGTTCGTGCATGCGCTAATTTTGGCGGCCACCACGTTCTTCGTGACTTTGGCACAGACGGCGTGGGATCGTTTGACGCGGCGCGTCGAAGGTCAGGTGGCGTTGAGCGCGACGGTTGCGGTCTCGAAAGCCGAGACACAACGCGAGCGTTACATGGCACTGCGTTTCCGTGAACTTCTCGGCCATGGATTTCGGGACGAGGGGTGGTTGCGGGGCATGCTTCGTTCAGCGGATGGCACGGGAAAGCCATTTGAGCGGCGGTTCCAGTTCGCGGCCGTCGTATTTCTGGACATCATGGCATTCACTAAGATTGAGCTTAAGCGGCAGAAAGAAGTTCGGGGTGAAAACCCCGCATTATCGCCGTTTGAGGTCGAAAAGAGCGCGGCCATGGAGGTTGCAACGCTGGTCGGTAAGTTCCATGAATTTGCTGATCAAACGTTTTGCCTCAAGTTCAGGGGGTTAACGCCTAAGTCGATGGGCGATGGCGGCTTGTACTTTTTTACCACGCTCGAAGAGCAGGATGATCCGAGCGTTCCCGACGTGCAAGTACATCTGGTTGATACGGCAATTTCAGCAGCACTTGAGTTTCAGAAGTGCGTGAATGACGCTGTTGATCCGGATGGAAAATACGGGATTCAGGTTCGCATTGGTATCCATTGTGGAAACGTCGTGATTCAAACAACGGGTGGGCGACTTGATGTCTTGAATTGCAATGTGAACTACGCGCAACGACATGAACAAAAAGCTGAACCGGGATCCGTGCTGATTTCATGGGCGGCTGCACAGGTTTTGCAAGGTCAGCCTTTTGAAATTCTGTTTGGCCATGTGATCGAGGGTAAAGCAATTCCCGGGGTGGATCGATTCGACATCCTGAAGAAATTGTTGCCGGTCGGTACCACGCTCACGACAGCACGACGCCCGCGGTTGCTCGTGTACAAAGGAGAACAGGCAGCAAAAGCGGATGAACTTCTACACGGGTTTCGTGTAGTGAGGTGAGAATTCTAACCAAGGAACGTAGGCTGCAGACAGAGTTGTCTGCTGCAGCCTACGTATTTTTTTACCCAAAAATTGGCATGCGGAGACGCAAACAGTCCATTTCGTGGGTGTGCGGGATGCGAAACGTGTGTTGTGGTGTGCGGGTATACCACAAGCCGTATCCGAGTTTGCTGTAGACAAGCGTAAGCCAAACCCAATACGGACCACCTTCATTTTCAGGGTAATCGACGAGCACTAAGCATGAGCGCATGCGCCGCGGATTTTCGTTTGGCAGATCGTCTGGCATGCGGGGAATAGCATGGCAGTACTCAACGAGTGTTTTGAATTTTTTGCGACCACAGCCCGCGTCCCAAAGCGGGCGGGCTGAAAATTTGCGGCCGCACAAAAGAAGCCATCGTAAAAACCGATAATACAATGTGTGCATGAGGCGCTCCGTTGGAGGAGTTCACGGAACATTCGTGAACTATCTATACTGGGTTCCACAATAAAAAAAGTTTGTCAATGGTGGACAGTCTGTGGATATTAAATTTTTTTTACAAAACACCCGTTTTCGCCTATACTTGATCAGTCTATGCGTTCATTGTGGAGTAACAAAACAATTCAGCTGCTGTATGGAATTTATGTGCGGCTCGCCTTTTTTTTATATTCCGTCGCGAATTATTGGACGGTTACGACAATTATTGCGCTCCAACCATGGCTTCGGCCTGCCGCGCGAGAAATTATATGGCGTCGCGCGGTCAAACGACATAATGCGGTGATGCTCGCGATTGCACGCGTTCGAATCATAATCGATGGCGACGTACCTTCGATCACTGAGCCCACAATTTTTATTTCAAACCACCCGTCAATTTTGGATGGATTCACCTTTTTTTCATTGTTTGGCCCTAACATGATTCCCGTTACCGGCCCTGCGGATATGTTTGCGTATCCATTTAACAAAGTGTTTCGAAAAATGGGTGTCATCGACATTCTTCGCAACGAAGAAGACGCAATCCATTTCTCGGGCTACACCAAGCACGCGGCAATTGAAAAGATGGTTGAGCGACTCAAAAGCGGGTTTAATATTCTAATTTTTCCCGAGGGCCATCTCGAGCGCATCCATCAATTACATTATCTCCATACGGGCGCTGCTCGCGTTTCGATCAGCGCGCGTGCTCCAATCGCGGTAATGGCGCTGGTCGGGCATGAACGAATTTTTATCGATAAAATTCGTATGCGTCCGGGTACGGTTCGGCTCTGCGTGGGGCCGCTCATGCATCCGCCGGCCGTTACGGCAGATTACACGTATGGCTCTGCGGTGCTTGCGTATCAAAAACAAATTTCACACGCAGTTTTTAATTTGCTTCCTACGCGCTATATTCCGGAATTTATTCAACATCCACGTAAACACGTCGGTGTTTTTATTGATATCGATCGGACGCTATACAAAGGTTATTCCCAAATTGATTGGGTGAAATTTTTATTTTTTGAGGGCCGCGTGAGTTTTGGATATTTTTGCAATGTTTTTTTTCTGGAATCATTGGAATTATTAGGTCTGGTGACGCACGAAAAATTTGCAACCGCGGCATTGTCAGTTTTTCGAGGGTTTTCTGTGCAAAAAGTTGAGCGATCAGCGCAGAAATTTTTTGATACGGTTGCGACGCATCGTTTTAACGACATCATGCTGCACATGATGAAAGATCATGCGGAACGCGACCATCGGTTAGTGCTGGTTACGGAAGTTACGCATCCGCTCGCCATCCAGTTTAAACGATATCTCGAGGATCGATTTTCTGTTCATGGGGTGATTTGCACCGAATTGAAAAAAACGCATGCGCCACATGGTGCGATTTACACGGGCGAATATGTGCGACTCTGTCAGGGCGAAGAAAAAGCGATGGGGATTGAGCATTATGCGCGTTTGCATGACATTGATTTATCGCGGAGTTATGCGTATGCGGATTCATCGACCGACATTCCCATGCTTGAATCGGTTGGGAATGCGATTGCGGTTTGTCCAAAAAAAGCTTTGCGAAAAGTTGCGCACGCGCGGAATTGGACGATACTTGAATGATGGCGTGCTTCTTCTTAATCGAGTCGTCGTGTACGTCGGCAAGCTTTGTGGTAAGATTAGAGGCGGCTTAGACGATTATAAAAATAAAGTTTTAATATGCGAGAACCTACAAATTTTGAAAATGTTTCCGATTCAACAAACGGCATAAATCAAGCTGGCTCACGTCGCACGCTTTCTGCTGGCTTGCTCGCGAAAGTGCTGGGCGCCTTTTCTTCACGAGCTCCTTCAGACGTTTCTACGGCGAGCAAAGAAAATTTTGGTTCGATCAACGAAACTGAGGCACGACGATTGGGATTAGAACGTGTTGAAGTGCAAGGTAACCCCGCGGCGCAAAAGGTTCTGGCACGCATCTATGGCCAACCAATTTTTAATAAGCTTGATATTTTGACGCGTGATGCAGGGAACTCAATTGCTGCAATCCAGCAGTTTGGTGCTGCATGGAAGAAGGCCGCGCCGAACATTCCCCTGCAGTATGGTACACAGAATGGTCGCTTCACCGTTCATGATGGCTATCACAGGCGGCTAGCAGAAGGCAACGTCATCAGCAACCTTGATAAGGATAACAAAAAAGTGTCTCTTCCTCGTTTTGATGAACCTGCTGTTTTGTGGATTGAGAACTGGAAAGAAGTATCGATAGATGATGAAGCTTTTGACCAAACGACATCACCATTACTTACCGCACTCGATGTGAAACAAAAAGATGGTCAATCTGCAACCGGAGTTGTAAATATATCTCGCATCGCAATTGATGAGGCGTTGTGGACAGGAGATCCGTCTGATAGAACAAAAACCCCTAAGCACACCGCACTCATCACTAAACTCGGTCTCGACCCTGCCCACTACAACTTTCGCCTGATTCGACAGGATGAATATGCACGCCTTGCTGGAGCAGGAAAAAATTTTGGCAACAAGGCTCTCGGTCTCTGTACGTGGTTCGATGATTATGCGGTGGAGGGTGATGAGGTAGAAGGTCTGTGCGGCATATGTTATTTTGACACGGATGATTACATAGTCCGCTCAAAGTCGCGAGATTATGCAGCTGAATTTTTGGCTGTACGTCTTGTTTTGGAACACAACACATCTCCAACCTAATACACATTGTTGTCAGTGTGGGTGGGGCATGGTAAACTGGTCACGCATAAATGATTGATTTTATACTGCTATGGCCAAAGATGAAAAAGTAAAAGCCGGATATTCATCCGCAAATATTCAGGTTCTCGAAGGACTCGAGGCTGTTCGTCGTCGGCCGGGCATGTACATCGGTTCAACGGGTGCAACGGGTTTGCATCATCTTGTCGCTGAAATTGTTGATAATTCGATTGATGAAGCGATGGCGGGGTACGCGAAAAATATTCGGGTGCGGTTGCTGCCGGATTCTGTTATTGAAGTTCGTGATGATGGTCGCGGTATTCCAGTTGATCCACATCCACAATATAAAGTTTCGGCGCTTGAATTGGTTTTGACGAAATTGCACGCGGGTGGAAAATTTGGTGGTGGCGGATATAAAGTTTCGGGTGGGTTACACGGCGTTGGTGCGTCGGTGGTGAATGCGTTGTCGATTTGGCTCAAGGCGGAAGTTCGTCGTGAGGGTGCGACGTGGGAGCAGGAATATCGAAACGGCGAGCCAACGGGCAAAATTAAAAAAACAGGAACCGCGAAAGACACGGGAACGATGATTTCGTTTCGCGCGAATGATAAAATTTTTGAGACAATTGATTACGATTTTGACACGATCATTCATCGATTGCGGCAGCACGCCTATTTAACGAAAGGCGTTCGAATTTCGTGTTACGATGAGCGCGACGCAACGCAATTTCGTGCGATGACATTTTATTTTGAAGGTGGCATCATGTCGTATGTCCGCCATTTGAATCACGCGAAAGAGGCGAAACACGATTCGGTGTTTTTTATCGAGAAAGAGGCTGAAAATGTTCAGGTTGATGTTGCGTTGCAATACACGGATGATTATAAGGAAACATTATTTGCATTTACCAATTCGATTATCAATCCTGAGGGTGGAACACATGTACAGGGTTTTCGAAATGCGTTGACGCGGGCGATCAACTCGTATGCGCGCGCGAAAAATTTGCTTAAGGAGAAAGACGAGAGTTTGACCGGGGATGATGTGCGTGAGGGGCTGACCGCGGTGATTTCTGTTCGTATCGAAGAGCCGCAATTTGAAGGGCAAACCAAGGGCAAACTTGGTAATACCGAAGCGAAAGGTGCGGTTGAAACGGTTGTGGGGGATGCGCTCGGGATTTTTTTGGAAGAACATCCAAAAGAAGCGGAGGCGATTTTAGGAAAAGTTATTTTGGCGCAAAAGGCTCGACAGGCTGCGCGTGTTGCGCGCGAGAGTGTGCTCCGCAAAGGTGCGCTCGAAGGGTTCACCTTGCCGGGTAAATTGGCGGATTGTTCAAGTCGCGATGCAACGCAATCGGAGCTGTATATTGTTGAGGGCGATTCCGCAGGCGGTTGTTTTGTAGGGGAAACGAAGGTTGCGTTGACTGATGGTCGTGAGCTAAATTTTTTTGAACTGATCGTAGAAGAACAGGCGGGTAAGAAAAATTTTTGTTATACCGTTCGCGATGATGGATCTGTTGGTGTGGGTGAAATTTCACAGGTGCGCCGAACTAAGCAAAACGCTCAATTAGTTAAAGTTGTGCTTGATAATGGCGAAGAAATTTTGTGCACCCCCGATCATAAATTCATGCTTCGTGATGGTAGTTATTGTGAAGCGCAGAATCTGCGGGCGGATCAATCGCTTATGCCGTTGTATCGAAAAATTTCAAAAATTGGAGGGCGCATCACCATTGATGGATACGAGATGGTTTTTGATCCAAAAGAGCATCGATATGTTTTTACACACATGCGCTCTGACGAACTTAATTTAGAACAGGGTGTTTACACAATCACAAGCGGTGCGCATCGACATCATGTCGACTTTCGGAAACTGAACAACAATCCGGATAATATTCTTCGGTTATCAAAAGAAGAGCATTTGGCGCGTCACCAAGCTGTAGTACGTGAAACAATGTCACGACCGGAGGTTTTGGAGAAAATTCGTGCGGCACATGCGGATCCAAAATTTCGTGCGCTGATGAGTGCGATAATGAGCGCGCCTGCGATGCGTGAGCAGTTGAGTGTGCGAGCAAAAGAGCAGTGGAAGAACGAAGAATACAAGCAATACATGATGGAGAAGTACAAGGATTTTTGTAAAATGCATCCAGAGTATCAAAAATCAGTCGTTCAACGACTGGTGAAGTCAGCGCAAGAATATTGGTCAGATGAAACGCATCGTGTTGAACAATCCGAAAGAACCACACAGTACTTTAAAGATCATCCCGAAGTGCGCGATGCCTATGTTTTTGCCGCACGCACGCAGTGGAATGATTCCTCGTTGCGCATATGGCGGAGCAAAGAAACAAAAAAGCAGTGGACAACAGAATTTCGAGCAAAACGAAAAGTTGCGTATGATAAAACATATCTCAATGCAGCGCTCGCTGCTTTGTATGAAATTTATCGAGCAAACAATTTTGTGGATTCTGGGCAATATGAATTGTTCCGCAAAATGTCGGGCAACAGAAATTTGATTAAATTTCAGACATTGGTTGATCGGTTTTTTGAAGGGGATTCAAAAAAATTGTTCGATGCGGTTGTGCATCACAATCATCGTGTTGTGCATGTTCAGCGAACGGCAGAAACGCGCGATGTTTTTGATCTTGAGGTTGCTCGCACACACAATTTTGCGCTCGCATCGGGTGTGTTCGTTCACAATAGTGCCAAAACGGGCCGTAATCGTGAATTTCAGGCGATTCTTCCGCTTCGAGGAAAAATTCTCAACGTCGAGCGTTCGCGTCTCGATAAAATTTTGGGCAACAATGAATTGAAGTCGCTCATCATCGCGCTTGGCACAAATATTGGCGAGCAGTTTGATATTTCAAAGTTGCGCTATCATCGTCTCGTGATCATGACGGATGCTGATGTTGATGGATCACATATCCGAACTTTGTTGCTGACATTTTTGTATCGTTACATGCCGGAATTGATTTTGCAGGGACATGTCTACATCGCGCAACCGCCGCTCTATCGTGTGCAGATTGGCAAAGAAGTGCGCTATGCGTTTTCTGATGATGAAAAAGCGACGACGATTGATGAGATGGTGAAAATTGCGGGAGCAAACAAAGCGGCGCGTGCGAAGAAAAATGAAGTTGCTGAAGATGAAATGACTGAAGAGCAGCTCGCGGAAAAGGCGGCTGAAAAAATTGAGGCGGCAAACGAAGAGGCGATTGAGGCCATGGTTGTTGGTGGTGTGAAGGTGAATATCCAACGCTACAAAGGTTTGGGTGAAATGAATCCGGATCAGCTGTGGGAAACAACGATGAATCCTGAGCATCGTCAGATGAAAATTGTGCGCATCGAGGATGCCGCGAAAGTTGACGAAATCTTTGATATTTTGATGGGCGCTGAAGTTGAGCCGCGTAAACGGTTTATTCAGACGCATGCGAAGACGGTGAAAAATTTGGATATCTAAATCCCTCCTCTGCGGCATTTTATTTTTGAACGCGGGCGCACTCTCAAAATTTTGTTTTTGCAAAATTAATTTTTAGTGCATGAAAAAATTTTGTTCGGCTGCTCCAAAAATAAAATGTCGCAGAGGGATTCGTTACAATCAACGTTATTAAAAAAAATCAGCCCGGGCCGAAGAGACGATGGGATTGTCTCATTCGGCGCGGGCTGCGTGTGACTGTGCGAGTGCACCATGCTTTACGGCGTTGCGTTGGCAACTGATTCCATGATCGCCTTCACTTCGGTGGCGTATCTATTAATGAACGCCCATAAGTGCCGCGGGTAGTCTTCTGAGCTGTTGCAGCGCAAGCGTACTGGCGTATCGTCAGTCGCCGCGCAATACAACTTCTGTCCGTACGCGGGGTGTGCAATTTCGATCCGCGTATCTCCGTATACGAGCCAGATGTTGTGTGTGTTGGTGTGCCAGACTTTGGGTGGGTCATGTTGCAGAAGCGCGCTGGTGTTGAACAGACATTCGACGATTCCGCGCACGAGGTCGCAGAACAGCGCAATAGTTTCTTCGGGAACATTCAGATCCGTGAATTCGGTGAGGTCGACGGCCATGGTTTTGATCACGCTTGGGCTTTCGTGCGCGAGCGGTTCGCAGTGAAGTTCGAGTCGTTCACGGACCACCGCGTCTGCGATCGGACGACCTGTCGAAGCGTGAATGCGCCGGTGCCCGGGAGTAGCGCACCATTGTAGCGTCAATATGAGCTTGCTCATGGATTTCTCCGTGTTCGGACTGTTGATTGATGTGCCCGAGACGACAATCATTGCATACAATATACCACGTGTCAACGCCGTGCTATAATGTGCAACATCAATATGCCGAGTTCTTTTGATGCACGCATAAATAAATACGAACCGGTCGATGATACGTTCAGCTCAAAAGAGTTGGGGCGTAGTTATTGGTTTGTTACGCATAAAGTGATTCTGCGAAATTTAGGGATCGCGGTGTGGATCGTCGCAGATGTGATGCTCATCGCGTATGCGTTGTTTGGATTTGTTCAGTATCTTCTCACGGGTCAAACGCATGACCAGCAGATGGTGCTTGATATCGCGCGTCGTTTGCAAGTGCCCTCGGCGAATCGAATTAAATCGGAAGCTGCGGCGCCACTTGATTTTGGTGATGGTCGTGTGTACACGTTCGATGCGGGGAATGATCGATTTGATTTTGCGGTTGAGGTGCAAAACCCGAATAAAGATTGGTATGCGCTCGTGACATATCAATTTGATATTGCGGGCGGCGATGCAACGAAGACACAGACAACTTTTATTTTGCCGGGAGAGAAGAAATTTTTGTCCGTGCTCGGGGATCGGCGTTCTGAACAATCGGTTTCTGATGTTGCGCTTAAAATCACGAACACCCTGTGGAGTCGGATTGATCAGCATGAAATCATGGACACGCAAAAATTTATCACGGATCACGCGGCGTTTGACGTTATTGATGCGAAATTTACGCAAGCCGGTCTTTCGAGCGATAATCCGATTGCGGATAACAGTGGTAACAGCATCACGTTTAAAATTACAAATAAATCCGCGTACAATTTTTGGTCGTTGCCGCTTCAAATCGTGCTGATGCGCGGCGGTGCGGTGGAAGGAATCGAAGAAACGCAGATTAAAGAATTCAAAACAGGTGAGACGCGTCCGGTCGATCTTCGTAACTACGTGAAAAATCAGTTGGTTGACGAGGTGATCGTGACGCCGTCGGTTGATGTTTTTGATCCGAGTGTTTACATGATGCAATAAGTGGCGTAGTTTAGAATCGACTATGCTCGGGATTTTTTTGCGATATCGTTCGTTTGATTGGGTGCTCTTTGGCGCTGTTTTTGGTGCGATTTTGATCGGGCTTCTTGCGATTTCGAGCGTTGATTTGAGTTACGGCACGACGTTGAGTCTGTTGAAACACCAGCTTGTCGCGCTCGGCCTCGGCGTGGTAGCGGTATTTGTTTTGTCCCGAATGCACCCAGAAGTTTTTCGTGCAACAAGTCGGACGTGGTATTTTGTGGGTCTCGCGTTTCTCATCGCGGTGCTTTTATTTGGACAAACAGTTCGTGGAACCAAGGGTTGGTTTCAGATGGCGGGGTTTTCATTCCAACCGGTCGAGTTCATGAAACTTGCACTTGCGCTTACGTTTGCGCGCGTAATCGATCGACGTGGGCGCGCTTTTAAAACGGCGTTATTTTTTTTCGGAACTGCGCTCCTTGTGCTCGTTCCTATGTTTTTGGTGATGCGCCAACCAGATTTGGGAAGTGCGCTCGTGCTCGGTGGTTTGTGGCTCTGGCTTCTATTTTTTGTTGGCACGCGCCGCGCGTATCTGCTCCTCCTCCTCGGCAGCTTTATAGTTGTTGCGATGCTCGGCTGGTTTGTGTTGCTCAAACCATATCAAAAAGACCGTTTATCATCGTTTATCGATCCACAACGCGATCCGCTTGGCACCGGTTATAATGTGCAGCAATCAATTATCGCGATTGGTTCGGGTGGTTTTTTTGGAAAAGGGTATGGGTATGGTTCGCAGAATCAGTTAAATTTTTTGCCGGAACGCCAAACAGATTTTGTATTTTCGGTCGTCGGTGAAGAGCTCGGTTTTGTTGGGGTACTCGCACTTTTTGCGTGCTACGTCGTTGTTGGTTGGCGCATCGTGCGACATGCGATCGCGGCGCGCGACGATTTCCGACTGGCCGTTCTCATGAGCGCGCTCGGGTTGTGGCTCATGCAAATTGTGATTAATTTGGGCGGCACAACCGGTTTGTTGCCCGTTACCGGTATCGCGTTGCCGTTTGTCAGCTACGGAGGATCGTCGCTTATTATAAATTTGATTTTACTCGGCGTCGTTGAAAGTATCATTTCGCATCAAAATTGAGAAAATGTTCACGAGCGGCCCCTCTTGCAAAAAATATCTCGAGCTGCTATAGTCCCCCCATACCTGATCACTCTTCTATGGCACCGAAGCGCAAAAAGCGTTCACATGTTGAAGAGGGCATGCAGTTAATTCAGCAATGCCCACTTTGCGAAACAGCCTACGAACCGCTTGAAATTAAGGTTATCGACGAACAGGATGGCAAGCACCTTGTGTTTGTGACCTGTAAAAAATGCAGACACTCTGTTGTTGCGTTGATAACGAATCAAGTGAATGGAATGAGCTCGATCGGGCTCATCACGGACACAGTACCCGAAGACCTCGGACGCTTTAAGAATTCCGAGACAGTCAGCTGGGACGATTGTATCGCGTGGCACAATTTCCTCAAAGAGGATCAGCTTTCAAAAGAAACATTCTTGAATTGACTATGTCAGTAACATTATCAGCAACGATTCGCGAGTTAGCTAACCGCGGCGCACTTCGGGCCGTACGCGCAGACCGCAAAATTCCGGCAGTTATTTATGGCCCAGAAATGGAGCCTGTTTCGATTATCATCGAATCAAATCCGTTCGGCAAAGTTTTAACTCAAGCGGGCGAAAGCATGCTTGTTGAAATCGATGTTGCGGGCGGCGCTCAGCATAGCGTCCTTATCAAGGACATGCAGACAGATCCGCGTACCGGTGCGTTTACGCACGTTGATTTTTACGCGGTTTCGATGAAGAAAGAATTGGAAACCGATGTGTCGCTCGAATTTGTCGGTGAAGCACCGGCGGCGAAAGCGGGTGGAACGGTGATGAAAATTAAAGACGCGCTTACCGTTCGTTGTTTGCCGAAGTTTTTGGTCCGTTCGATTTCAGTTTCGCTTGATAAATTGCAAACATACGACGATGTGATCACGGTTGCAGATATCATGTTGACCGAAGGTTTGACCGTGCTCGACGAAGCGGACGATGTTGTCGCGAAGGTGTCGGCGCCACTCACCGAAGATCAACTCAAAGCACTTGAAGCAGAAAATTCATCTGACGTTTCGAAGATCGAAGTCGTTGGTAAGAAAGAGGATGTTGCTGAAGCTGCGACAGAAGGTGCAGACGCTAAGAAATAATAATCTCGGCGAGGCGAATGTCGCCGCGCAAATCAGTGTGGAATAAAATTTCAGAATTTGGAAGCTCGCGTGCTGCAAGGTGCGCGAGTTTTGTTTTTTGCTCAGGATCAATTTCAGCAAGAACGGTTATGTGTTGTGCGCTGAGTTTTTTTTCGCGAATTTGGGCGAAAAGTTTTTGATAGAGATCAAGTCCATCATGTCCACCATAGAGCGCACGTCGAGGTTCATGGGCCACTTCGGTTTTGGAAATTTTTTTCATGCGCGCGTCTGAAAGGTAGGGAAGATTTGCGGCGATTAGAATATGCGGGGCTCGAGGCCATGGAATTTCGGCGAGTAAATTGCTGTGAGCAAAACATACTTTTGTTTTGTGGCGTGTGCAATTTTTTTTGGCAACAGCGAGTGCGCGTGCAGAAATATCGCACGCAATAATTTTTGTGGTCGCCGGCACATTTTTTGCAAGCGCGATCGCAATTGCACCCGAACCCGTTCCGACGTCGATGAGTAGATCAAATTTTTTTTCGCGCGCCCGATCAACGAGTAGTTCTGTTTCCGGGCGTGGAATTAACACGGCGCGCGACACAAAAAATTCGAGTCCATAAAACCATGCGGTCCCCACGATATATTGCATGGGCATGCCGGCGGCCCGTCTTTTTTTAAGCACGGTAAAACGACGACGATCGGCTGCGGAAATCGGCAGGCGCGCGTCGCGTAAAAATTCCGCGCGCGTTTTTTTGAGCACGAAGCGCAGTAAATAGTCGTCGTCGATGGAAAGTTGCATACCTTAGACAATATCTGAAAAAAAACGCGCGGTCAAGCATCGATCTTGCCAAAAATATAGTCACATGTTACACTGCACCCACTATGAAACAAGGCACACATCCTAAATATACCCTTAACGCACCTGTTGCATGCGCATGTGGCAATACATTTGAGGTTGGTTCAACACTGACCGCACTTCGTATTGAATTATGCAGCGCGTGCCACCCGTTTTACACGGGTAAACAGAATTTTGTTGATACCGCGCGTCGTATCGAAAAGTTTCAGGAAAAGGCAACGAAGCTTACCTCGAAATCCGATGCAACTCGAACAAAATCAGAAAAAGAAGTTGCGCGCAAAGCTAAGCGTGCAGAAAAAAAGGCAGTGGGTAAATAAATTTATATTATGAAGGCCGACGAGGTTCTTCAAGAATTTCAGGCCGCCGAACAGGATCTCCAAGACCCCCGCGTCATTGGAGATTCTCTTCGTTTAAAAGTTGTTTCGCAAAAATATGCGGAGCTGCGGCTGGTTGCTGAAAAAATTCGTGAATTGCGCGGCGCTGAAGGCGCGCTCAAAGAAGCGGAAGAAATTATCGCAGCGAACGCCGAGCCGGAATTGGTTGAGATGGCGCGCGCAGAAATCGATGATTGTGTTGTGCGTGTTGATGCGCTCGCGCGGGATGTTGCGGAATTGCTTCGTGATCCCGATCCATTTGCGAATAAAAATGTTATTATCGAAATTCGCGCGGGTGTTGGTGGCGATGAGGCTGGTTTGTTTGCGGCGGAACTGTATCGCATGTACACGATGTATGCGGGCGTGCGCGGTTGGAAATTTGATTTGTTGTCCATGAGTCGAACCGGAATTGGGGGTGTTAAAGAGGTAACATTTGAATTAAAAGGGCAGGGCGTGTATGGAGAGCTGCAATTTGAAAGTGGGGTACATCGCGTGCAGCGCGTGCCAGAGACTGAAAAGGCGGGCCGTGTTCACACATCGACCGTGACCGTTGCAATTATGCCTGAACCAGAAGCGGTTGATGTTGTGCTTGATGCGAAGGATTTAAAAATTGAAGCAACAACGTCGCAGGGCGCGGGTGGGCAGTCGGTTAACACGACGTACAGTGCGATTCGGATGGTTCATATTCCAACCGGCATCGTGGTGACATGTCAGGATGAACGATCACAGGCGCAAAATAAAGAGCGCGCGATGCAAATTATGCGTGCGCGCGTTTTTGAGGCCGAAGTTGCGCGAGTTGCGGCTGAGCGCGCGGCAAAACGCAAAACGCAAGTTGGCACGGGCGACCGCAGCGAAAAAATTCGAACATACAATTTTCCGCAGGATCGCGTGACAGACCATCGAATCGAGGAGTCGTGGCACAATTTACCAAAAATTATGGACGGGGATTTGGGTGGAATTGTTATGGCTTTGAAAAAAGCAGATCAGGCTGATGCCGCTTGACGCCGTGCGTTGATTTGGTATAGTCATATTACTATGTTGAATCAACAGGAGGCGTCAATTTTATCATTACCCAAAGCATTATTTGGGGCATTGGGTGAAGCGGTGCGTGTGCCACATGCGAATTTTTCACACATCGTAAGGCATATTCGCAAGGAGTGGAGATTATTTTTTTTGTTACGTGGAATTGCGAAGTCAGAGCGAGAGCGGAAAGCTGGTTTGTGCGAGTCGTGGGTATCGATGGAAGCGATCGTTGATGAATGATCTGATTTATGGAGGGGAAGGGGGTAAAAATTATTTTTAGTTCACACTATGCGCGCGCTGCGAAGAAAGTACCGCGGGAATTTTTTTCTATAATTAATCACAAAGTTGGGATTTTTCATAACGATCCGTTTCACCGATTTTTGCACACGCACAAACTAGATGGAAAATTATCGGGCCACCACGCCTTTTCAATTACGAGGGATTATCGCATTATTTTTCGGTTTATTGATGCGACGACCGTTATTTTTGAATCAATAGGAACTCACGATGAGGTCTATTGACGCCGTGCCGTAACCTTGCTAAACTTCGCTCACTTATTAACAAATCACCTTGTTGCTAACCGCGTGAGACCTGCCCGAAAATTCGGGTCCTCGGGCGAGACAGGGGTCGATTAAAAGGAAATTTATGCCACAATCACTTACACTCGAGGAAATGCTCGCGGCAGGCATGCACTTTGGTCATCGTTCAGAACGATGGCATCCAAAGTCAAAGCCGTATATTTTTGGCGAACGCCAAGGAATTCATGTAATTAATTTAGAAGCAACGCAAGAAAAGCTCGCTGAAGCATGTGAGTTCGTTAAAAAACTCGCGATGGAAGGCAAATCGTTGCTTTTTATCGGCACCAAGCAACAAGCACAAGAAATTGTGAAATCAGAGGCAACGCGATGTGGCATGCCGTACAATGTTGAAGGTTGGCTCGGCGGGACGATTTCAAATTTTGATGAAATTGGTAAGTTGCTTGAACGCTACCGTAAAATGCGCGCGGATCGCGAAGCGGGTGCATGGGAAAAATACACCAAAAAAGAACGATCGGTGCTTGAAACGGATTATCAAAAAAAACGTGTCGTGCTTGAAGGCTTGAGCACGCTTAAAAAAATGCCGGACGCGATGTTCATCGTCGATATTCGTACGGAAAAAACTGCGGTGACAGAAGCAAACGTGCGTGGAATTTCGACAGTCGCAATTACGGATACGAATGTAAATCCTGAAATGGTGACACATCCAATTCCCGCAAACGACGATGCGGTTAAATCAATTGCGCTTATCACGCAATGTATCGCTGACGCAGTTCTCGAGGGTAAGGCTGCGCGTCCCGTTGTCGCAGCTGTTGAAGAAAAAGCGCATCCAACAAACAACAATGATCGTCCGCTCGTTGCGGCACAACAATAAATTTTAATTGTATGATCGATACAAAGCTCATTGCACAGTTACGTGAAAAAACAGGCGCGGGCATCGTTGATGTTAAAGCTGCGCTCGAAGAATGCGGCGGCGATATGGTTGCTGCTGAAGAGTCGCTTCGCAAGAAAGGGATTTTGAAGGCAGGTAAAAAATCGGATCGTGTTGCGGGCGAAGGAATTGTTTATTCATATATTCACGGGGGTGGTAAAGTTGGTGTGATGCTTGAACTTCGGTGCGAAACTGATTTTGTTGCGCGCACCGATACGTTCGTGCAGCTCGCACACGACATCGCACTCCACATCGCGGCGATGAATCCGTTATATTTGGATGAGGCGGCTGTTCCGGCTGAATTAGTTGAAAAAGAACGCGAAATTTACAAAGAGGAAATGAAAGGTTCGGGAAAGCCCGAGGAGATCATGACGAAAATTATTGAGGGCAAAATCGCCAAATTTTACACGGATGTGTGTTTGATCAAACAAGGGTTTGTCAAAGATGAATCGATGACAATCGACGAGGTCGTGAAAAGCGGCATCGCGAAAATGGGTGAGAACATTCAAGTAAAGCGGTTCGTTCGGTTTCATTTGGGGCAGGAGTAAGAGCGGTTTATTTCTGTAAGTGTTGATTCTTAATAAAATAGCCCATCAAATTAAGATGGGCCGCGCGGCATGGATGCTGCGCTCGAACTGGTTTTTTGCCGGGTATTTTCAGAATCCTGATTGCGTGGCGATTTGCTCGAGTAGATCGATTACCCCACGGGTGAGGTCGTTGCGTGAATGGAGTTGGCAGCGGTCTTGATAGGCGTGCGCAGCATTGTCGACCGCGCATTGGATTACATCTTCGGAATCGAGAAAATCTGACATGCTATCGCCGATCATATAAATTTGACGTTGAGGGAAGGCGTTCTTGATTGCGCTTACCGCACCGGGTTTTGATGTTTCGGCGTAGTGCATTATACAGATGCCACATTCGTTGTTTACGTCAAACCAATATTTTGATAGAGATTTTTCTCCAACGATTTCTTCGAGTTCTGCAACAGTGTGGGCGGTGAATTCTTGTTCACAGAAACCGCCTGCAGTGCGAACATAAAACGAAATGCTGTGCTGCCTCAGTGAGTTAAGAAGTATAACGCGCGTTACAAAACTCTTCGGCGTATACGCAACTGGATTTTTTTGTTGTGATAGCGCAATCACATCTCCAATCACGAGTAGCGTGTGACAATCTGTTGACAATTTGCTCACCAGCTTGTCGCGTAACAGCAACATCGTGTTTTGCTTCTGTTTAAAGAACTCTGGACGACTGATCGTGTCGTGATTCCCATTTTTTGTGTAGGTGCGCATGATTGCGCCACGTTCTGCAATGATGGGACCGTGCATTCCAAACTCGGTCGCATATTTTTCAAGGGTCGGCATTGCACTGTCAGAGAATAGTCCGACGAGCCCGCCATGTGATTGTACACGCGTAATCGCACGTTGCAGTGGTGCGATGTCGGTATTGAGTTTGTATGTTCCGTCGATAAGTGTTTTGTCGAGATCAACGAGTACGAGCGAAGCACTGTTCATGGTTCACCTCCTGCACTCAGTTTATCACACCCAAAGATTGTGTGCAGCGGTGTGTAACACGGCCGCGCGTGTTTGATTGGATTCACGACGAACGTACGACGAGAGTACGAGTTGCAAGGTCGCGCCAAGTCGTAGGGCACGTTCAATTGTCGATGTATCACATTCAAGTAGTTTTGGTAATACTGCGATGCATTGCGCACTGAGCCAATCTTGTGCTTGTTCAGCATGTCGCATCTCATAGATTTTCATGAGCTCTATAAATTGTCCGATACTCACTGCGGGGTTACCAAGATACGTGTGTTGGTTCCATGGATCAATGAACGAGAGTATTCCTTTATTCACAAACAAGTTGTCAGGTGTAAAATCAAGAAGCATGAGTGCCGATTTTTTTGAGCAACTGCTTGTCCAGTCTGCTGCGCGGATTCGCGTTGCGAGTCGTGCAACATCACTGTGTGAAAATCGTTCGAAATGTCGCAATACTTCGGCGACAAATTCAGGTAGCGCATCCTTGTTTATTTGGGTGCCGCCCTGTTTCGCCGTTGCGGTTTTTTCAACTACGTGCATGAAATTGTTCCACAGAGCTTTGACCACATCGATTCCTCCGTCAACACCACACATTGATGTGCCAAGATCGATCATAACGAGTGCGCGGCCGGTATCGCCTAGGGTAGTCAGTTCGCGCAACTCTTTCGGTTCCAACGATAGTGCACCAAGTGAGCGTATTGCTTCATATCCATGTAGGTTCGCAGCGATGTCCTCGCACGCTGCCGAATCGTCTGTTGGGGCGAACTTTACAACAAGTTTTGCGTTGTCTGTCGCGCGTACGAACCGGAGAATCTGTGATTTTGTGTGACCTGCTGTATATGAACCAATGCAAACTGCATCAAGCTCCTTCTCGATCTTCTCGATGTTCATGAGGCATTCCTTATTCATGGGGGATAATTTGTGTCAACGCCATCTGTAATTCGGCAATGGATTTGATAGAAATATCAGCCACCCGTGAACGTTTGGTCCGGTGCACAAAAATTGTGTACATACCCAGCGCTCGCGGTGGGATGATATCAGTTTTTTCTTGATCGCCAACAACAATGCAGTTATGAGTTGAGGTTTTGAGTGTACGTGCAACATTCACAAACGCATTATTAAATTCTTTGCGTTGGTTTCCTTCGCCAGAAAAAATTTTGTCTTTAAATATATCGGTAATATTTAATTCTTTTAAAACATTCATGATCCAAACATGTGGCGCGTCAGACACAAGCGCGCACTGAAAATTTTTTTTGAGTCCGAGTAAAATTTTTCGAGAATTTTCAGTATTTTTTACAATGCCATGTGCTGGAATATCCCAAACGGTGTTAAAATAATCGTAGCGATCGAGCTTGAATTCTTTTTCAAGTCCGATGCTGATTTGTTCGCCATAGCGCTCGATGATTTTATCGAGCGTGCGCACCGCACGTGCTTGCGAAATTGACATACGCGCGGCGATAAATTTAACCGCACCGCGTAAGACCGCTTTACATAGCGGTGATTTTTTGTATGATCCGCCATGTAATTCGTAGAGCGTTCCATCAAGGTCAAAAATGATCAGTTGTTTTTTGGCGCGCGTTTTTTTATCGCGCTGCATATTCTTTTGCTAACGAAATCGCGATCGCTGCAGCTTCGGTGGGTGTTTGCGCTGCAACAACTTTAACGCGATTGCGTGCATCAATGAACGAGTCGGCTAATTTGTCAGCCCAACCACCGGTTCCAACAAGTGCCACAATCGGAATGTTCATCTGATAGGCGATTGCAGTTTCGGTGAGCGTTCCAGATCCGCCCGAAATAATTACAATCGCGTCGCATGAGTTTACTAAAACAAATTCACGTCCGCCGCCGCGTTCAATACCTGTCACAACGATAACGTCGGTGTTACCGTCGGTGTCCCAAATATTTTTTCCTTTTCCGTATGTCACGCCGACGGTTAATCCGCCGACACTTTTTGCGCCGCGCGATGCTGCCGTTGATAATGAGTCATAATCTTTTTCCGCGCCGTAAACCGTGATGTTGCCGCTTTCAGCGATGGCACGACCAACATCGTATGCGAGCGTTTGAATTGTGTCAGAATAATTAAGGTCAGCAGCCGAGCCCATGACACCGATTTGTAATTTACGTAGTGGTTGTTCCATAGACAAAAACAGTAACACGAATTTGACACGTTTTGCAAGGGGGGCAGACCCCTTCCGAACTGGAAGCGCAAGGGTCTGTTTTTTATTCAATAGGGAAAAGGTGATATACTGATTTAATCAATTTCACAAAATATGGCTATTCGTGTTGCAATTAATGGTTTCGGGCGTATCGGTCGACAGGTATTTAAAGCGGGATTTGGAAATAAAAAGATTGAATTTGTTGCGATCAATGATTTGGGCAGTGCTGAGCAGCTTTCATATTTGTTGGCGCATGATTCGGTGTATGGCGCATGGCCACACAAGGTTTCCGCGAAGTCGGGAATGCTGGTGGTTGATGGTGTCAAAATTCCGGTGCTTGCTGAGAAGGATCCTGAGAAATTGCCGTGGAAAGCAATGAGGGTTGATGTCGCGATTGAATCGACGGGGCGTTTTACCGATGCGGAAGGGTTGATGAAACACGTCGTGGCTGGTGCGCGTAAGGCGATTTTGTCGGCGCCCGCAAAGGGTGGGGGAGTTCCAACATTTGTGCGCGGTGTGAATGACATGGCGACGGGCGGAACAAAAATTTTAAATAATGCAAGTTGTACGACGAACTGCGTCGCGCCGGTGACGGCAATTATTCACGCGGCATTTGGTGTTTCGAAGGCGGCGATGACAACGATTCATTCTTACACGGCTGATCAGGCTTTGGTTGATGGGCCGCACAAAGATTTTCGTCGTGGTCGCTCGGCGGCGCTCAACATGATTCCAACATCGACGGGCGCAGCAATTGCGGTGACGGAAACGATTCCCGAGTTGAAAGGGTTGTTTGATGGCATTTCGATTCGTGTTCCAACGCCGGTCGGCTCGTTATCTGATTTTACGTTCATTACAAAAAAGAAAACGTCTACAGAGGAGGTGAATGCAGTGCTTCGTGCGGCTGCGAAAGAAAAGCGATGGAAAGGAATTTTGGAAGTTTCAGAAGGCGGGCTTGTTTCGCATGACATTGTTGGCTCTACCGCGAGTGCGATTGTTGACCTTGAATTTACGCAGGTGATCGATGGTGACCTCGTGAAAATTCTCGCGTGGTATGACAATGAATGGGGGTATTCGCATCGGTTGATTGAAATGGTTGAGCTCGCGGGAAAGTCGAAATAAATGAATATTATTCGTAAATTTCTTTTCGATGTCCAAGCTTAAGAACTCGTATTGTTTCAGCTCTTTCAATTTTGAAGATAATACGGTAATCCCGACTCAAGCGAAATGATAAAATCACCCTCCAACAGTACCTCCATATTTTTGAAATTTATGAAATCAGTTCGCGAAAATTTTTACCTGGTACAAATTTTTTAGTGCCACTCGATTTTTTTGAAATTGTTAAAACGTCTTTAACGAATGCTGGTTTATAGCGCTCTTGCTTCTTTTGTGTTTTTTCAATATTTCTAACGGAAGCACGCAATGTTGCTATATCGTGCGTGAGACGAACAACGAGTTTCTCGAGTTGTTTGGTTGACATATGTTTCAAGCGTAGCGACATTGTATGACAAAGTCAAGTTTTGTTTTATACTAGATGCACTATGAAATTACGCACCATTGTTGCTGCACCCATTTTGAAAGGCACGCATGTTTTGATTCGGATTGACTCGGATGTTGATGTTACCGCGGGGAAAATCGTGGGCGAGTCTGCATATCGATTGGACTCGGCGCTTCCGACGCTTAAATTTTTGTTGGGGAAAAAAGCTGTGGTAACTTTGATGGGTCATCGCGGGCGGCCAGCGGGGAACGTTGATAAAAAATTATCGCTCGCGCCCGTTCAAAAATATCTGGAAAACAAACTCAAAACAAAACTTAATTTTTTACCCAACGTTCGGTTTGATTCGCGCGAGGAAAAAAATGATTCGAGTTTTGCACGCGAACTTGCACAGGGGCAAGAAATTTTTATCAATGAATCGTTTGCAACTGCGCACCGTAAACATGCGTCGACACATGCAATCACAAAAATTCTGCCAAGTTTTGCCGGACTACAATTTGAAAAAGAGGTACATGAACTCTCGTGCGTGCGTGACGCTGCCGAAGCTCCGATTTCGCTTATCATCGGTGGCGCAAAAATAGAAACAAAAGTTCCGGTCATTTCAAAATTTTTGAAACAGGCCGAACATATTTTCATCGTGGGTGCTGCGGCGAATGCGTTTTTGGTTGCTGCGGGTTACGATGTGGGTGGGTCGTACGTTGATGCGGTGTCGGTGCGTGCGGCGCGCAAGCTTATCAAACATGATACTGTTTTTCTTCCGGTTGATATGGTGATCGGAACGATTACGGGTGCAAAAAAATTTCGAACGATTGCGGTTGCAGACAATAAAAAATTATGCGGCGCGAATGAGGCGAATTTTGATATGGGGCCGGCAACACTGATCATGATCTCGGAAATGTTGGCGAGTAGCAAAACAATTTTGTGGAATGGGCCTGCGGGAAAATTTGAGCAGCAACCCTTTCATCTTGGCACCGAACGCATCGCGCGGATGCTCGCACGCGCAGGGCGCGGCGGCGCATGTGTTGTTGCAGGCGGCGGCGAAACGGTTACGAGTATTTTGCACAATAAAATGTCGCGCGGGTTTACTCATATTTCAACGGGCGGCGGCGCGATGCTCGCATTTTTGGGCGGCGCCAAGCTGTGGGCTGTTGACGTTTTGGAGCAAAAATAGATTAGGTGCGCTATAATGGCCGCATAGTCTTTTTTTACAAAATTTATGCAGCAGTGTTCTTGCGGCACGGGTAACACCCATGGCCATCATCGAATTAAAATTGCAGTTGGTTTAGCGCTCGTCTTTTTCTTGGTCGCGTCGGGATTTTTAAATTTGAGGAAATTTCGTTTGCTTGATCAGGCGCCACATCAACCATACACGATTACTGTTTCAGGAACAGCGAAAATTACCGCGGCGCCAAATATTGCGACGACAAACATCGGGCTCGTGACTGACAAAACAGATCCGGGCGTCGCGCAATCTGAAAATGCGGAGAAGATGAATAAATTGATTGCGGCGCTTAAAACATTGGGGATCGCGGGTGACGATCTGAAAACAACGCAATATCAGGGTTATCCGAAATATTCGTATGATGCAAAAGCGGGTAGCACGATTACGGGATATACGATTTCTCAAAATGTTGAAGTAAAAATTCGTGACCTACAAAAGATTTCGGCGGTGCTTTCGGCCGCTGCCGCTGCGGGATCAAATCAGATCGGTGGAATCGAATTTACGATTGATGATCCGAAAAAGTTAGAATCTGAAGCACGAGCGGCAGCGATTAACGATGCGAAGGAAAAAGCAGCTGTGCTTGCGCGGCAACTTCGGGTTGAGCTTGCGGGCGTCGTTAATTTCAGCGAAACGACGGGCAATCCATCACACAGCCCCTATGCAGCGATGACAAAAGAAAATGCGGGGGCAGCGCCTGATATCGCGCCCAATATTCAAGCGGGGACACTCGACATTCGCTCAGATGTTTTTATCACCTTTGAAATTGAAGACTAAAATTATATGAAAATTACTGCAGTTCACGCACAGGAAATTATCGATTCACGCGGCAATCCGACCATTCGAGTTTTTTTGAGTGTTGGAAAAGTTACGGTGAGCGCAGCGGTGCCGAGCGGTGCGTCAACGGGCTCGCATGAAGCGCTTGAGCTTCGCGATGGCGATGCAAAACGATTTTCTGGAAAAGGAGTTTTGAAGGCCGTAAAAAATGTTGAGAAAAAAATCGCGCCCGCACTCATCGGTATGGACGTCCGTCGTCAGCGCGAGATTGATGCGGTGATGCTCGCACTCGACGGGACGAAAAATAAAACAAAGCTTGGCGCAAACGCGATTTTGGGCGTTTCGCTCGCAGCGGCGCGGGCAGGTGCGGTGGTAACGGGTGTGCCGCTCTGGCAGTATTTACAAAAAACTTTTAAGTTGAAAACCGGCGCGCGATTTCCGTATCCGACGATGAATGTGATCAACGGTGGCGTACACGCAGATTCGGGTTTGTCGACGCAGGAGTTTATGATTATTCCGCAACAGAAAAAATTGAGTGAGCGGGTGCGGGTGGGCGCAGAGGTTTTCGCCGCGCTTAAAAAAATTCTGAAGGATGAAAAATTTTCTGTGGGTGTCGGTGACGAAGGTGGTTTTGCTCCGCGTCTTGGTAGTTCGGAAAAAGCATTGCAAGTTTTGATGTCAGCGATTCAACAGGCGGGTTTTAAGCCGGGTGTTGATGTTAAACTTGGAACTGATATTGCTGCATCGGAATTTTTCGACAAAGGTTTTTATATGTTCGAAGGCAAGAAAAAAACGGGCGATCAGATGATTGAGATGGTGACAGAATGGGTACAAAAATATCCACTCGTGTCCGTCGAGGATCCACTTCACGAAGATGATTGGGAACATTGGGAAAAAATTACGGCGAAACTTGGTCGCACTGTCACGCTTGTGGGGGATGATTTATTTGTGACCAACAAAGAGCGGCTCGCGCAGGGAATTTCGCGACGTGTTGCGAACGCGATTTTGATCAAGGTTAATCAGATTGGTTCACTGTCGGAAACGATCGATACGATCGTGCTCGCGCAGAAAAATAATTACAAGGTTTCAGTCTCACATCGAAGCGGTGAAACGTCGGATACGTTTATTGCGGATCTTGCGGTCGCGGTTGGTGCTGAATTTTTGAAATCAGGCTCGTTGTCGCGAAGCGAGCGCGTCGAAAAATATAATCGGGTGATGGAAATAGAAGGTCAAAATTAATATGTATCGACCAACGGTTTTGATCATCAATGATGGGTGGGGAGTTGCGCCGGACAGCGATGGGAATGCAATTACGCGTGCAAAAACGCCAAATTTCACTCGTTGGATTGCGACGTATCCCGCAATGACCATTAAAGCATCGGGTAATGATGTTGGATTGTCGTGGGGCGAGATGGGAAATTCCGAAGTCGGTCATCTTAATATCGGTGCGGGCAGGGTTTATTATCAAACGCTTCCTCGCATCAGCAAAGAAATCGCCGATAAAAGTTTTTTTAATAATGCGACGCTGCAAAAAGTTGCGGCCGCAGCAAAAAAGGGTGGCGCGTTACACCTCCTTGGAATTGTGTCTGCGGGAAATGTGCATGGAAGCGATGAGCATCTGTATGCACTTCTCGAATTTTGTAAAACGCAAGGGCTCTCGAATGTTTTTGTTCACGCGATTCTTGATGGTCGTGATTCAAAATTTGATTCGGGAAAAATGTTTATCGAACGGTTGCTCGGAAAAATGAAGACGCTTGGTGTTGGAAAAATTGCAACGATGGGCGGGCGTTTTTTTGCGATGGATCGGGACAATCGGTGGGACCGCGTGGAAAAAATGTATCGCGTGATGACCGATGGTGCGCCGAGCGTTGGTGATCCACTTGCGGCGATTCAAAAATCATATGACGAAAAAATATATGATGAAGAATTTGTACCGGTTTCGATAGACCCGAGCGGAAAAGTTCAGGCGGGCGACACGGTTTTGTTTTTTAATTTTCGTCCCGATCGGGCGCGTGAAATCACGGGTGCGTTTGTCGTGCCAGAGTTTGATAAATTTGCGCGGGCGAAAATTGAGCCGCTCTTGTTTGCGACCATGACCGAATACGAAAAAGGTTTGCCTGTTGACGTGTGTTATCCTCCGGAGGTTATCAAAATGTCACTCGCGGAAACAATTTCAAAAGCGGGTAAGTTGCAGTTTCATGTTGCGGAAACGGAAAAATATGCGCACGTGACTTTTTTCTTGAACGGAACGATTGAGGATGCGTGGCTGGGTGAGGATCGAAAAATTGTGCCGTCGCCAAAAGTCACCTCATACGCCGAAGCGCCGGAAATGTCCGCAATCGAAGTTGCACATGAAGCGGTCGCTGCAATCGAATCAAAAAAATATGATTTTATCGTCATGAATTTTGCAAACGCCGACATGGTTGGCCACACAGGCGACATGGCGGCGACGGTACGCGGTGTTGAAGCGGTCGACGCAGCGATGGGTCTCGTTGTGTCCGCGGCTCTCGAACAGGGTGGCGCTATTTTTATCACCGCGGATCACGGCAATGGCGAAGAGGTTGTGAATCTTCGCACGGGCGACAAAGACAAAGAACATTCGACTAACGCGATTCCGTTTATTTGTATTAGCAAAGATTGGGAAGGCGGCGGGGACGCTACGGGCAGCGATCTTTCGCTCGTACAGCCAGTCGGCATGCTCGCCGATGTTGCGCCAACAATTTTACAAGCCATGGGAGTCCCGCAACCGCGAGAGATGACGGGCCGCGCGCTCATTTAAAATTCGCACCCGGTTTCGGGTGCGAATTTTAAATCAAGCGAACTGGTTGTTTTTTTAAACCAACCCCTTTGGATCAGTTGAAGATGGTGGTCGACGATTAATTGGAGATGAGTCTCCAAGTTTTTTTGTTTTCTTTGCATTCGGATTAAACTCTACTCCTGTATTGAACGCCCGCTCGTCAGCGCCTTGAGACAATGCGCGTTCGCCAAGTTTTTTGAAGAATTGTGCCGCGGTTTCTCGATCAAATTTTGGTTTGCCTAAAAATCCTAGTGTTCGTTTCCCCATCATCTTCTCGAGACTTTTGTCGTGATCTCCGGCAGGAAGCAGTTCGTTCATTCGACTGCGTAAACCCATGTTGTTTAAAGATTCCTGCAACTCCTCAAACGACATGATTTCTCCTGAATCAATACTTTGTTGAATCTTATCAAGATCAATGCCCATTTTTGTGAAATCAATATTTTCAGGAACATCTGGTGGCAATTCGGTTACATTTTCAAGCGGAATTTCCTCAAGACCGGCGTCCGCCTCTTGCTGAGCTTTTTTCGCTAGTTCAAGCTCGCGTAAAAGTTTTTCATGCGGAAATTCTCCATTGAACGGTTTATCAGCGGAATTTGAATGAAAGGATTGTTCTCCTGATACGGTTTTTCTCAATTTTGAAACGGTTTGTTTCGGACGATTTATCTGTTCTTTGAGTGCACGAGCGTAAGGCGAGTCATTTTCTGCATCTGCGTAAGCCAAACCTGCTTCAAATTGGGGAAGATCGACTTGTGCTAATCGCTCAGCTTTTTCTGCTTGTTCGCGGGCTTGCTCCTGTGCAGTTCCGGCCTGAGTTGCTTCAACAATTTGTGCATCCCATTCGGCATCCGCTGCCTCGTTTGGATTTGTTTCCTTGTATGTTCTATTTGATTCGGATAAGTGCACCTGTGCTCCCGCCGACATTTCGGTTAATTTGCTTCGTTTCGCTAGTTTTTCGCTCAGAGCTATGTCATACGGAGAACCACTTTCCGCGTCTGCTTTGGCAAGCAATTCAGCGCGTTTTGATGGCGCAACTTCTGCCATGCGCGCCGCATCCATTTCCTTTTCGTAGCCCTCCTCATCAAAAGCGACGGTTTTCTTTGCCTCCGCATCCATTTTTTCATTTAACTGGCCAACAGTGAATGAAGCGTTGTCACCTTCAAAAACAGGGGGTTGAACAGGCGCTTCTGCTGGTTTTGGAATAAGTCGTAAATTTGGCGCATGAAGTTTATCGCGCACGGAGTCGATATGGCGCGCGTGTATCTCGTGAGATACAACCTCAAGGTGCCCCATCGCTTTTTCTCGTTTTTGAGCAAATTCATTACGACGCGGATCTGATGTATCAACGTTTAAAGCATTGAGTTGTGCATCAAGCTCGGTTAATCTTTCGACTTGATCAAGCAATGCTTCGTGTGTGCGATCCAACAAATCTTGTAGTTTGGCTTCGTTTGCGGCATTTTGTGCTTTGATTTGATCGATGGTCGACTGTTCTGGTCGCGGACCATTGTTCGGAGCATTCATGCCAAAATCTGCAAATTTTTTATCCTCTTTAATTTGATTTATTTGAGCTAAATATTTACCAACACGGGATCCGAGAGTTTTGATGGTAAAACCAGCGCTCGAGATTAAATTTTTAATCTCTTTGTTTTTATTCGCGGACGATGTGTCTTTGCTTCGTCCGGCATCCGGAGATGGAATCGGTTTGATCTGTTCAGCTGATTTCATAAGAGCGATATAATGTGTGCGTAAAAAAATTATTTTCATTATACGGTGTTTGAAAATAACACGCAAATGAGGGTGTTGACAAAATCTGAAATTTATTGTAGGGTGAGGAGCTCGATTGACGAGCGTTGTGAGGAGGTTACGATGTTGATGATGAGTCCAGTGAGTTCGGCGAAGCGTGTGGTCGGAAATGTGACGACGGGTGCGCCAAGCGCAAGCTACCCGCTTTACCAACAGCTCGGCGGTGAGCGCGCGCTGTTCGTCGAGCGGCTTGGTCTTGAGGGGAAGGACCCCGAGATTCTCGATGCCGGAAACGCGGTGGTGGGGATCGTTTTCCCCCACAGCGGCAACAAATTGGTCATGCCCATGGTGATCATCTCGATGCGCGCAAAGACAACGCAGGACATCCTGCGTGCACGCCGAGTATCAACCGCGTGGATTACACTGGATTGGCAAGAGGGCGGTCGGATGATGTCCACCGAACTCTGGACGCCAGCGTCCGTTGGTGTGCTCAATTTTGCACATCTCGAGACGACGGAGGACAATGACGGCGCGCCAGTCTTTCGTTTTTGGGCTGGTCTGTCGACGACGGAACCGGATGGGCGGGGGCTGCCAAAGCCTTTTGCGCAACCGAGTCAGCGATTCGTCCGGTTGACCAACGTGTCGATTCGGTTCGGCGCGGCGCCAGCGCCGGAAGTTCCGGTCGATTTTGTCGCGAACAGCGGAGCTGGTTTGCGCACCGTGCGTTACACCATTTCCCGCGAGCAAATGCCGGAGTAGTGCGTGTTCGACGCAACCATTCCGCGGCATACACCCTGCTACCTTACCCGATGTGTTCCATCGTCGGTTGAGGTGGCAGGTGTTTTTAATTTATGTGTTATACTTTTAAATCTATGAATATCGATAATTCTGCCGTAGAGGCCGTCCACGCGTTCATGCTCGCGCATCCCGCAGTGAGCGCGTGTGCAATTTTTTTAAACTACGCGAGCGTGGCGGTTTTAGTTTGCGGCGCAGCGTTTTTTTTGTGGCGTCGAAAATCGCGAGAACTTTTTTTCGTGCTCTGTTTTTCAGCCGCCTCTGCATATTTATTGAGTCGCATAATCGGGTTTATCCATTTTCGTCCGCGGCCGTTTATCACGCACGGTTTCATTCCGTTGATCGCGGAACCCACAACAAGCAAGTCGTTTCCTTCAAGTCACGCGATTACCGCGTTTGCGATCGCGTTTGTGCTCTATCGGTATGACAAAAAATGGGGGCAGTTTGCGTTTGTTGTCGCGGGTTTGATTGCGTGCGCGCGTGTGTTGGTTGGCGTTCATTATCCAAGCGATGTTCTTGCCGGAGCCGTGCTTGGTGTGTTACTATCGGCTATCATATATCGTTTGAGAAAAAGTTTGATATGGCAACCAATTCCAAATTCAAAATAGTGATTCGCGCCGGTGGGACGGGGACACGTTTGTGGCCACTGTCGACGAGTACGTTGCCAAAGCAGTTTGTTCCCGTATTTTCCGAGCGCACGATGCTGCAAGAAACGGTCGGCCGTGTCGCCGCGTTTGGTTATGAAAATATTTTTATTACGACGAATCAGCGCTATGTTGATCTGACGCGTGCGCAAGTTCCGGAAATTCCATCGACACATATTTTTGCGGAGTTATTGAAACGCAACACCGGTCCGGGCATCGCGTTTGAGGTCGCGTCTTTGTGCGCTGCAGGCATCGATGTCGAAACAGTGATCGCTTCGATTCCCGCGGACGATTATATCGAGCGGAGTGATTTATTTCGCGAAGCGATCGATGCAATTGCAAATTTTTTAGACACACATCCCGAGCACATCGTGATGCCGGTTGTCACGCCAGAATATATTGATCCGGGCTATAGTTATGTGCGCGCGGATTTTTCAGGGGAGCCCGTCGGTCCGTTGACGGATTGGGTTGAGAAGCCTGATGCAGAAACGTGTGCGCTGATGATTACGGCGGGTTCGTGGTTTGCACACACCGGTATGTATTTTTGGAAATTAAAAACGATTGTCGCACTGTTTGAATCGTGCGCGCCGGAGGTGTGGAATCAGGTGTGTGAGATACAAAAAATGATTGCGGGCGGCGATGAGGAACGCGCGCGTGCTGCAGCGGCACAGTTGCCGATCATTTCGATTGAGTCGTTGCTGACGAAACAGGCGCTTGTTCGTTCCGCGTATTTGGCCGATGGGTGGGGATGGTCTGATGTCGGGAAGTGGATGGTTTTGAAAAATGTATTGTCGGCGGATGCGTCGGAAAATGTTGTTTCGCGTGCACGCGCAGAATTTATTGATGCGCATCGAAATGTGGTGTATGGCGATGGCGCTAAAACAATTGTGTGTGTTGGAGTCGATGATGTTATCGTTGTTGAAACGGATGCGTATGTGCTCGTGTGTCGAGCTGATTTGGCGCACAATGTGAGCACACTCGCCGAGCGGTTTAACAAAAATTAATATGACGGCACGCGTGGGGAGATTGTTTTTTAGTCTCGCTCTGGTGTGTGTTTGTTTCGCGGGATTTTTGTGGTGGGCAACGCACATTTCTCCGGGCTCCGTTATGATTGCTCCGGAAGATTCGATCACACGCGTTGCGGAAAAAATGCGAGATGCTGGGATTATTCGCTCATCTTTTTTTGTTCGTGGGTATATAAAAATTTTCATGCCGAGCGCAAAAATTTTTCCCGGTGTGATCGTGATTCCGCGTGCATGTGGATGGGTGTGCGCGGTGAATGTGATGATGAATGCTGATGCCAATCATGCACGAATTACATTTCCGGAAGGTGATGACCTGCGCGATATTAAAAGACGATTTGCTGCAATCGATGTGGTTGCGGCGAACACGTTATTTTCGATTACCGGGAGGCCGGCGTATACGGCGCGGAGTGGCAGCGTGTCGCGAGATGTTACTTTGAGCCAGACATTTTTATTTTTAAAAGCGGTACCGCCCGACATTTCTTTTGAGGGCTATCTGTTTCCGGATACGTATGTGTATGATGCGGGGCAGGGTGCGCGCGGGCTCGTGACGATGATGCTCCGTGCGTTTGATGCAAAAATTATGAAACCCTTTCGCGCAGATATTGTCGCGAGTGGTCATTCGCTGCATGAGATAGTCACGGTTGCGAGTTTATTAGAAAAGGAAGTGAAGAGTTTCGAAGATCGGGCGATGGTTGCGGATATTATTTGGCGACGATTTGCTGTTGGGATGCCGTTGCAGCTTGATGCGTCTGTGCAATATGTGGTTAATGGATCGGGACGATTTACGACGAGTGCGGAGCGCGCGATAGATTCGCCATGGAATACGTATAAATATAGATCGCTGCCGGTGGGGCCGATCAGCAATCCGGGCGTTGATTCGGTTCGTGCGGCGCTGCATCCCGTGGCAAACGGGTATTGGTATTATCTGACGGGGCCGGACGGGGCCGTGCATTATGCGCGCACACTCGACGAGCACGCGCTGAATAAAAAATTTTTGAAATAAAAATGAAAACGAACGAACTTGATTATTTTTTGCCGCCGGAGCGCATCGCGCAACATTCGGTTTCGCCGCGCGATGCGTCGAAGTTGTTGGTGTATGATCGCGCGACCGGCATGACGCAGCATAAAACTTTTCGTGATGTTGGGGAATTTTTGCGACCGGATGATCTGTTGGTGTTTAATAATTCGAAAGTTTTTCGCGCGCGCTTGTTTGATCGGACGGGGCAGATTGAAATTTTTTTGTTGCGGCCACACGGCGACGTGGGGTGGGAATGTTTGGGAAAACCAGGGCGACGATTGCGCGTGGACGATGAAGTCGTTTTGAGTACGCGGGTGCGGGGGCGCGTTGTTCAGCGTTTTGAAAATGGACGGTTTGTGTTTTCATTTGTGCGCGACGGGAAAATGATGTCGGTGAGCGAGGTAATTGCATTTGCGAATAAGATTGGTGAGATTCCGATTCCGCCGTATGTTGGCGAGAAGCCACTATCTTTGTCGCGGTATCAAACGGTTTATGCGAAGCACGCCGGTTCGGTTGCGGCGCCGACCGCGGGGTTTCATTTTACGCGACGACTGCTTGGATCGTTGCGTGGGCGCGGTGTGCGCTTGGCCGAGGTGACGCTTCATGTTGGAATCGGGACGTTTCAGCCGATTAAAACCGAAACGATTGAGGCACACACCATGCATCGTGAATGGGCTGATATTTCGGTTGAGACCGCACGGCTGATCGCGGAAACAAAAGCTCGTGGCGGGCGTGTTATCGCGGTTGGCACGACGACGGTTCGCGCGCTTGAAGGCCTTGGTGGTCACGCGGGTTCCGACGATGTCAATATTTTTATCAATCCGGGGTATTCATTTAAGGTAATCGACGGGTTGATTACGAATTTTCATCTGCCGCGATCAACTTTGTTATTGCTCGTCAGTGCATTTTTGGGTGAGGCGGACGGGCTCGATGTCCTGAAAAATATATATAATGATGCAATTGCGCGTGACTATCGGTTTTACAGTTTCGGAGACGCGCTACTTATTCTGTGATATACTTTTGAAACCGATTGATGTGCGTGAACGTATATCATATCAGACCTTTAAATGGTCAAAACTATGAATTTACAACTTTTTAATCGCTTGTTCGTTGTTATTTGTGGGGTTTTGTTGTTAACGGGGCAAACCGTAGATGCGGCGGCCGCAAAAAAACCGGTTAAAAAATCATCTACGTGTGTCAGATGTAAATCTAAGGCTGAAGGAGTTGATAAATCTGCCGCAGCACGCGCGAATTCATGGGTCGGAACGATTATCGGTGTTAATTTTGGTGAGCATAGTATCGTTATTACTGAAGCAACCGCTCTTGATCATATCAAAAAATTTGCGCAACGAAGTGTGCGCGTTACGTCGGATACTGAGCTTTTTAAAGATGGGGATCCCGTTGCATTTGCAGATTTGGATGTTGGGCAACGCGTAACCGCGCAAGGGTCTTATGATGCAAAAAAGCGAATTGTGACCGCTGATCGGATTGATATTGGTGTTAAAACCGTTGCAATTGTCCCGAAATCAGAAAAAATTTCCGCATCACAGGTATTTAGTGCTTCTGAGGATGCACCAAATTCATTTAAAAGAACAATTCAGATGGGTAGCGCGGGTGCAGAAGTTTTGGCGCTCCAGAAAATTTTGATTGATCGAGGGTATCTTCCTAACCATGGAGTCAAAACAGGAACGTTTGGTCCGCAAACGCGCGAAGCACTTAAAAAATTTCAGGCAGCTGCTGGTTTGCCAACAACAGGAATCGCAGGGCCTCAAACGCGCGCGGTTTTAAATAAATGATCCCCACGATGCAGCGTATTCGATGAATCGCTTTTGAGAAATCGCATCTCGAATTTCTTCGCACAGTTTAAGCATGAATCGGATGTTGTGTACGCTTGCTAATTTGAAAGCGAGTAGTTCGTCAGCTTTAAAAAGATGGTGGATGTAGGCGCGTGTATAATTTTTGCACGTTAAACAATCGCACCATGCGTCGATCGGTTCGGTGTCCCGAGCGAATTGCGCGTTGCGGATATTGAGTTTGAGTGTGTCGTTCGCGCGCGTGTAGAGCGTGCCATTGCGTGCGACACGCGTTGGTGCGACACAGTCAAACATGTCTACGCCGCGACTGATGACAGTAAATATGTCCCGCGGACTATAACCAACGCCCATCGTATAGCGCGGTTTGTCTTCTGGCAAAATATCAGCGATCCAGTCAAGCGTGGTTGCGGTCATTTCCATGTTGTAGCCGATAGATTCGCCGCCAACCGCGATGCCATCAAATGCCCGCGACGAAATAAATTCAGCGGATTCGCGTCGAAGTTGTTCGTGATTTGCGCCTTGGATGATTCCAAATAAAAACTGTTTCCATGCGTGCGGTCCTTTTTGTTTGTGCGCTTCGATACAGCGATCGGCCCATGCGTGGGTGATGACCATCGCTTCGCGTGCCCGCTCAAATGTCGCGCTGTCCGGCGTACAAATATCAAAATTCATGATGATGTCCGCGCCAATTTTGTGTTGTATTTCGATCGCAATTTCTGGGGTGAAGCGATGTTCGGAGCCGTCGATGTGCGAGCGAAAATTGACACCATCGAAATCAATTTTTACTTTGTTTGCGGCGGCACCTTCCTTTTCTTCGCGTTGTGCGCCGAGTGAAAAAACTTGAAACCCGCCACTATCGGTTAACATCGGCCCGCTATAATTCATGAATTGATGCACGCCCCCGAGTTCCGCGACGAGATCTTCCCCGGGTCGCAGATGCAAATGGTACGTGTTTGCAAGAATAACGCTCGCGCCCGCCTCTTTTATATCACGGGAGTCGAGCGCTTTGACGGTTGCTTGTGTGCCAACCGGCATAAATGTTGGCGTCAAAATATCACCGTGATCGGTGTGGATAATGCCGGTGCGGGCACGGCCATCAGTTGAGAGAAGTTCCCAAAACATGACCTATTCTTGCAGGTAAATGGTAAACCTGTCAATATGGAGATTGAATTAACGTATGCGTCGAAATTCGATTGATGTCTCAATTATTATTTTTTTTGCAGTCGTTCTCGGGGCGATCACCGGATTTTTTGGTTCATATTATTACACCAAACGCCATGCGCACGCCGAGCTTGTTCGTGAGGCAGAGCGAGCACATGCAACTGTTGCACAGATTCCGATTTTGAATCTGATTATGATGCCGGCGACTACTGTTGTGGCGGTAACGACATCGACGCCGCCAGTGACCGAACCGAAATTGGCGGATGCGTTTAATTTGGACGTTGCATTTTTTCCGCAAGCGCCGAAAAAAAATTGGGACGCTGATCATGAAGAATTTTGTGAAGAGGCGGCGTTGCTGGGTGTACACGGGTTTCTTGCTCATAAAACATACACGAGCGATCAGATGGAAATGGAATTATCAAATATGCGCGATTGGGAGATTACGACGTTTGGGCATTTTGAAAGCACGCGCATCGAATTGGTTGCACGGATTGCTCGTGAGTATTTGCATTACAAAAAAGTTCGGATTATTGAAAATCCAACGCGTGAAATGATTCGGGCTGAGCTCGCCGCCGGCCATCCGGTGATTGTTCCGGCTGATGGAAAAGCGCTTAAAAATCCGTATTTTAAAAATGGAGGTCCGACATTTCATATGATCGTGGTGCGTGGATTTACTGCTGATGGCGATTTTATTGCGAATGATCCCGGGACACAATTTGGTGAAAATTTTGTTTACAAAAAAGAAGTTTTGATGAGCGCGATGCATGACTGGGATCATGATACGGATGTGTCACGTGTCGCAACTGGAAATGCGCGCGTGCTTGTGGTAGAGTGACGCCATGGCGATTGATTTTAAAAAAGAATTGAATGATGAGCAGTATCATGTGGTGTTGAATGCGGACGGGCCATGTCTTGTGCTTGCGGGCGCGGGATCGGGCAAGACGCGCACCATAACATTTCGTGTTGCATATTTGCTCGAGAAAGGAATTCCGCCGGAAAATATTTTGTTGCTCACCTTTACAAACAAAGCGGCAAAAGAGATGGGCGATCGCGTTGCATCGCTCGTGGGCGCTGCGCCGAAAACAATGTGGAGCGGCACGTTTCATCATATTGGATATCGGATTGTGCAGTCGCATGCGAAGCTGCTCGGGTTCACCTCGCATATTACGATTATTGATTCGGAAGATTCGCGAAGTTTGCTCACACAAGTTTTGAAGGACGAGGGGGTTGATTTGAAGTCGCGGAAATTTCCGTCCGTCAATGTGATCGCGGATATTTATTCGTATTCACGTAATGCGATGATTTCGGTCGAAGAGGCGATCGATGTAAAGCGGCCAAGCGCCTTTGGTGTTGCAACGGAAATTGCAAACGTGCTTCGCGTTTACGAAACGCGAAAAACAGAAAGTGGGTTTGCGGATTTTGATGATTTATTATGTTTGTGGCTCAAACTTTTGGAACAACATCCGGATGTTCACGCGAAATTATCCCAGCAGTTCCATTATATTTTGGTTGACGAATATCAGGATACGAATCGGGTGCAAGCAAAAATTATTTATAAAATGGCGCAGGCACATGGCAATGTTTTGGCGGTGGGCGATGATGCGCAATCGATTTATTCGTTTCGTGCCGCGGACATCGCAAATATTTTACAGTTCGACAAGCATTATCCGGGCGCGAAAATTTTTCATCTACTTACCAACTATCGATCATCGCCGGAAATTCTCGCCGTTGCAAATCATGTCATCAAACAAAATGCACATCAGTATAAAAAAGAATTGTTGAGCATTTTGGCGACGCATGAAAAGCCGCACTTGATCAAAGCGGACACGGCGGCGCTTGAAGCAGAAAAAATTGCGGATAGCATCATTCGATTGCAGCGAATTGGGCATAAACTTTCCGAGATTGCGATTTTATTTCGCTCGACATTTCACTCGCAGCCACTTGAAGTTGAATTGACACGGCGGGGTGTTCCGTATGATTATCGGGGTGGCCAGCGATTTTTTGAGCGGGCACATATCAAAGATGTGCTTTCGTATCTGCGTGCGTTTATGTCGCCAAAAGATTCGATCGCATGGCATCGAGTTTTAACGCAACAAGAGGGGATTGGTCTTGAGTCTGCGCGCAAACTTTACGATCAGATCAAGCAGTTTGGTTCGACAAACGAAATTTTGCATGGTGAGGCGCAACTTGAAATTGAAAAGCGGTGGAACGTTGGATGGGGTGTCGTGAAAAAAACATTGTGGGAATTATCGATGAAGCACGACACGGTTGGCGCGATGATTCGCGTGATTAATGATTTTGCGTATCGTGGATATCTTGAGCATGAGTTTCAAAATTACCAAGATCGGCTTAAAGATGTCGAGCAACTTGCGACGTTTACGGATCGCATTTCGGACCTCAAGGCTTTTTTGGCCGAGACTGCGTTGCAAGAACAGCATCGTGCGAAATCGCAAGCGGCGGATGATCGGGTGGTGTTGTCGACAATTCATCAATCAAAAGGTCTTGAGTGGGACACGGTTTTTTTAATTAATTTGGTTGCAGGCGCGTTTCCGAATGAACGCGCGGCGCTTGAAGAGGGTGGAATCGAAGAGGAGCGCCGGCTTTTTTATGTGGCGCTCACTCGCGCGCGAAAAAATTTATTTCTCTCACACACATTGCTCGGCGGCAAGCAAAATGATTTTGTTGTTTCGCCGTCGCCGTTTATCGAAGAGATTGACGAGGCCTTGATTGACAATGGTGGTCGCGGAAATAAAACAGGCTCGAGCGAACCAACGTATTCGTACGAGCCTGTTGAGGGTGAGACCGATTGGCGCAAGAAAAGTTTCTTGAGCGATTTTTGATTTATTGCGTAACGGTTACGATGCCTGAAAATTTTTCGTTGCGGCCGTTTAGATGATCATGAAAACCCCATGTTCCAACTTTTTCAAATTTGAACACCCATGTTTCGCCGGGCTGGAGTTCTTTTTTTGAGTCGAATTCAGGATAGAGTGTGTGTGATGGATGTGGGTTTGATGCGGGCCAATGTGGTTTCAAATCGCTATTGCGAAATTCGATGCTGTCGCCGACTTTGATCGTGATCGCCGATGGCGTGAGCGCGTTTGGGTTAAATGTTACGGGGACAACCGCACCCTGTGGTGGTTTATTTGCCTGAACGCCGGTTCCTGTGTTCTCGGGTGTTTTTGCACATCCGGCGCCGAGTAGTAAAGTTGCGAGAGCTACTGCAGCGAGTTTCGTTGAGAATTTTTTCATATGGCTCCATCATAGCGCACGCACTTGTCAGACGTCAAAAAAGATGATACACTCGGGCTAATAATTTACATCCTATGAAATTCGACGGCATCCACGAAAAAACACTCGTGCTCATTAAGCCAGACGCAGTCCAACGCGGGCTCGTCGGCGAGATTATTAAGCGTTTTGAGACAAAGGGTCTCAAAGTTGTTGGGCTTAAAATGATGCGTCTGGGCGATGCGGTGCTTCGTGAACACTACGCGCACATCGCGTCGAAACCGTTTTATCCGAGCGTTGAAAAATTTATGATGTCTTCGCCGGTTGTTGCGCTTTGTCTTGAAGGTCTTGAGGTCGTTGATGCGGTGCGGCTCGTGATGGGCATCACCAAATCGCGTGCTGCAGTTGCGGGTTCGATTCGCGGCGATCTTGCGATGGGATATGGGTGCAATGTGATTCATGGGTCAGACACCGTTGAAAATGCTCAAGCCGAGGTTGCGCGGTTTTTTAAGCCGGACGAAATTCTTGATTACGACAAGGGCGAATATTTGCACGTGTATTCGGATGATGAGCGGGTGTAACGATTTTAGTTGACATTTTTTGTTGGAAAATGTAGCGTTGAGAGATGCGCAAAACTTTGTGCGCATAAAGGGGGATTCATGTCAGATGGTCTTTTGTTACGCGACTGTCTTCTTACGCATCAGCCAACATTTTTGATGATGGCGGGTAGTGATCCGTCAACGATTGACACGCTTCCACAGCCGTTGCAGCGGATTGTCGCAGACATGCACGCAGTTCTGCACGTGGTTTTTGAAGAGCGTCGAAAGTTTGACGATGTGACGTCGATCGAGCGCCGACGTTTGCTTGTTGCGCTCGGTCGAATTTCTGGCGGGCGCACAACTTCAGAAACAAAAGTCGTCGCGGGCGCACATCGCGCGCGCGAAATTCTTGACTCACTCGCGGACGAGTTTGTGCTTTCAGATGTGCGGCATCAATATGGATCCGACGGATCACACAGCGATGCGCAAACGTTTGTAACTGCGCTTACGGCGTTCTATCCGGACTGGGCTTTTGGTCTTGGCGAGGTCGTGCAGCTCGATCGACACGGGCCGATTCTCGCGCTTCGGAGCGTGAATGCGCGGTTTATTTTGATGACGTCGGTGTGGATGGCGAGTTATCTGGCCGATGAGCAGGTGCAAGATCGTGATGTGCAGGTAATTCGGGCGTTTCTTGAAAATACGGTGTTTCGGACGCCACCACGCGGGTCGGTGCACACGCAGCCGATGCATGTGCGGTTTGATCCACAGCGCGGTGGGGTGTTTGCTGAATTTGATGAAACGTCGGGTTCAAACACCGTTGTGTTCAAAATGCTTCCGCGGTTTATTTATAACGAGGAGCTTGATCGTTATATTCGGGTGCATCTTGAGTTTCGCGAGTTGAAAAGCAGTGCGAGTGCGATGCGAAAACGATTGATGGGGCGCGGCGTTGGTGACGATGTTGCGTTTCGAATTATCGTGCACTCAAAGGAGGATTGGTCCGTCGTGCGGTCCGTGCTTGAGCAGCATATGTGTAGCTCAAAGCGTGGGGCGCGGCCAAGTATCATCGATGGCGTTCGGATTGGAGGTGCGCGCAACGGCGAAAGCTTTGAAGACGCCGGCGTGCTTTGGAAGGGTGTTGTGCACATTCCGGGAGTTACCGAGTGTGCGGTCGAGCTGCAGGTCGTGCTTTTTCAGACATGGTGGAATCGCAACCATGCGTTTGGGGCTGCGAGCGATGCGTGGTATAAATTTAAGCAGTGGTGCAAGGTCCCGTCGGATCAGCCTATCGGTGTAACGCCGTTGCCACCGCCGATTCACCTTGCGTTTCCTCCGACCGTATATCCCGAGTGGACCGATTGGGAATATCTGGTGCGCGTGTTGCGTGAGCGCATGCTGCGCAAGGCGATCGCGATTTGTCAGACGCATGATCAGTTGATGGCCGCAAGCGCGTATATCGAGGGTGTGATTGGCGTTTTCGCGGAACATCCGTGGCGGTTTAAGTTTGTCGAGCCCTTGGTGGCTGGTCTGTGATGCGGTGAGCCTCATCTCGAAACTAGGCGAATTTACGATTCGCTGGTGGTTTTGGGTGGGGCTCGTTTTATTTGTGGGGATTGGGGATAAAAAAATTCGATTTGGTATATTTTACGCCAAATCTTTTGCGATTTTTTTTACTGTTTTCCAGCATTTGGTACAGATGAGTACGCGAGTACCAACCACACGTCGGGGCTGTAAATTAATATTTGACCACTTTTTTGTTTGGAGATTTGAATGACTACGTGTCGCTGATCGAGCCGGACCACGTGTACAGAGTTTGCAGATTTGTGCCATATTCTTAGCAATTTTTAGTAAAATGAAATCGCTAGGATTGTATCAGAATGATTGATTTTTGACAAGGACGGCCACAATTTTGTTTTTTACGGTCAAGATTTTAACTTCTCAAATGTTTTTTTCCAAATTTTACACCCGTCAAACCATTGTGCTAAGTATATTTTTTCAGTATCAGTCCATAGCGCATTTTGTGTCCACGAATCTGCGGCTGCAATAATTTCAGCGAAGCATTCTTGGTAATTTGTGCCCTCAAGTTTCGTTTGTCGCAGAAAGTCACAAACTCGCTCCGTCATTTCCATGCCGGGCCGCTCTTTATCTAAATCCTTGAAATAATTATGAGGATTGCGATCTTGGCGTACGAGTGGATTTCCAAATGAAATTATATCACCCAGATGATCAGCAATACGTCGCACGATATAACTGGCCCAAATATCGTCATAACGACCAACGTTTGGAGATAAGAAATATGATGGGATTACATCTCGATGGATACCGGTATTTTGTGAGTTAAATGGGGACCATGTATTGGGTGCGAGTGCAAAATTATCTTCACGTTCGTAATTAATGACGCGAACAGGACATGCGAGTCGTTGTACTGCATCAACATCCGGATCTTCCATCCATAAGCCACCGATAACCATTGAACGGCCCGTCATATTAATCCACGTGTATTCAGCCGTTGATTCGATTCCTCGCAAAGAAGCGGGGTAACCACGATGATAAAATTTTGTACCGCTCTCCTCTTTGAGGAATGAACAGACGTTAAACCACCCGTTATTTGCCTGCACTGCTTGGATTGATTCTGACTCCCCAATCATTTTGAAGCAGTCAAAATAATTTTTTTGAATGACATAATTATCGTCATCGATAGTAATGATTATTTCGGCACCGTATTCATAAGCACGCAAGAGTCCGATATTGCGACGCTGAATTGAATTCCATGGTAGGTGATCGCGTAGTTCTGGAAAATTTTCAAGGTAGGTGAGCTGCTTTTCAGGGCTGTAGTATTCAATGACAAATGGATATTTTTGTTTAAGATCGTCACAAAACGCTTCTGCAGGGGTAGGTGTTTTTTTATCCCCAATAACTATAACGATAATTTCATCGATGTTATTATTAACGGCATTTTCGAGATAATCATCCAAAAGTTTCGGTATATTGATCGTTGTTGTAATGAGTGCGTATTTCATAGTTGTACTGCTTTTACTCGTTCGTGAGCGCCTGCAAGAACACGGCTTAAACCCTCCTCGATAGAGTATTCGGGTTTCCAACCCAGTGAATAAATTAGTTTTGGATCACAATATCTATTGTGCACACCGACGGGCTTATCGATTTGCGGCTCAATTATAGGCGTGTAACCTTCGAGCTCTGCAAATTTTTTGCAGATTTGATTAAAGGTTGTGAGTTTACCGGTACCTATGTTGACGCCGCTTCCATCAGATACATGATCAAGAACAAAGAACATTGCTTTTATACAGTCATCAATATAGACGAAATCACGCGCCTGCTCTCCCGTTCCCCACACGATGAGTGGGTTTTCTTGTTTGGCGACACGTAGTGCAATGGAGGGTATTGGGTATGAAAGATCTTGATCTTCGCCATAACCAGAAAATGGGCGAATGCAAGCCACATGTAGGCCATAGTGTTTTGCTGCGATTGTACTTAGGTATTCTCCTGTAAGCTTACTCCAGCCGTATGTCATGTCTGGTTGACCAAGGTTGCTGCTATTAAATTGGATCATTTCCTCGGTGAGATTCGTGTAAACACCGTCGACTTGTAGTTGAGTTGGGTATGCAGCGCTTGAACTTGCGTATAGAATTCGTTCCATTTTTTTTGGAAAACGAGTTGCCCAGAGAAAAAAGATCGCGTCGATACCAAGATCAGTAGCAACGCGCATTGGATCACCATCAATAAGTGATCTGCCACCAACAATTGAAGCGAGGTGGAAAATATCGCCAAAATCAGGCAATTCAGAAGCGTTCATGGCAATAACCATGTCATAAAGAAATTTTAACGAATCCTGATTAATAAAAGTGACGGTATTGCTGTTAATTTGATACGTTATTTTCCGATTTTCGGAATTGATTATTTTTCCATTTAACCAGATATCTGGATGTTGTCCCACGGATAGATCGTCGATGATCCAAATGTCGTTGCCAAGAGTTAGTAGTTCTTTTACAAGGTGTCGTCCTACAAATCCGCATCCTCCAGTAATGAGAACGGGTTTTTTAAATTTTTCCATACTGAGTTATTTTTTTATAAAATTGTTAATCGGCATGAAACGTAATCGCAGGCCCGTAATTGTATAGGATGCCATAATTTTAAGATTATTTTGAGAGACTCCTTCGAAACGGGATTTCCATGGAGATGGAATTTCAATTATTTTTGCTCCGGTGCGCAATGGTTTAATTAAACATTCAAATAAAAATGGATGCCTGAGCTCCGTCCATATAAATTTTTTAAGCCACTCTGTTTTATATAATCTAAAACCAAATGTAAGATCTGTTAGATGCGTTCCGTACAGTAGAGAAAAAGTTTTTTGGAAGATGAAGTTAAGAGCAGCTTTGTAAGTTTTGTATCCTTTAAATCCACCGCCTGTAAGCCATCGTGATGTTGCGATGATGTCGATATCCGGCCGCGCGGCTGCTGTCGCGATGAGTGCTTTTACGGTGTGAGGGTCTGTTTCCATGTCTGATGCCATCATGATTACGTGTGAGCCACGAACTGACTCAAATGCGTCACGCATAGCGCCGCCTAAAAACGGAAGCGTCTGCTCAAGAATGCGGATGTGATCTGGATATTTATTGATAAGTTCTTGGGCGATTCCCATGCTTTCTGTACTTGTACGTTTTGCGACAACAATGATAATTTCAAAAATATCATTTTTATTTTCTGTCATTACAATATCCACAGTTTGTTGCAATGAATATGTTTCGTTCATGAGTGGAACGATGATTGATGTTTTTAACATGGTCTTAGGGTAGCAAATAATTACTAGTTTTGGCAATGAGCCGAGTTGTCTCAGGATATTTTGTGTGTTGTATTTATACAACATTCATGATAAGTTAGGTTTCAACCAGAATCTCATTATTAGGTTTTTTATGTTTAGTTTAAAAATGATTATTAAAATAGTAGTCTCCACCGTGCATAAGTGTGTTTTTACTATTTTGTGTCCCTTGAAGGGCCTCGGATTAAGAAAGTTCAAACTCGTTCGATACTTATTATCGAAATTTGTTCCTACAAAAGTTGAAATGTGTAAATGGGGGGGGTGCTCTATTTGGATAGAACAGACTTTGTGATAACGCCACAGCTACTTAATGAGAGTTATGAATCTTATGAAACGAGTGTGTTAGCTGGCATTCTTAAAGAAGGGGATGTGGTAGTAGATGCTGGAGCAAATATTGGTTACTATACGTTTATTTTCTCTAAGATTGTTGGCGTAACAGGCAAGGTTTTTGCATTTGAACCAAATCCGGAAAGTTTTAAAATTCTAGAAAAAAATATTAAAAAAAATCATCTAGAAAATGTTTTTTTATTTAATATGGCCTTAGGTGATTATAATGGTGCTGCCAAACTTTATTTAAATGATTATAATAAAGGTGATAATCGATTATATAGTTCTGATGGTAAGCAGAGCTGCGTGACTATTGGGTGCACGACTTTAGATACAGCAATTCCTACAAATGAGCGTGTCGATTTTATTAAAATGGACACGCAAGGATCTGAGGTTTTAATATTGAAGGGTGCGATTCGTATATTGGGAAACTCTAGGCCAAAAATGGCCCTTGAATATTGGCCTCTTGGTTTAAAAAGGGCTGGCACAAGCGCAAGAGAGTTTTTTGAACTACTTGACTCTTACAAGTATGAGTATAAAATGATAGATGAGGAGTTGGAAAATTGTGTTAAAATTATGCCGAAAGATCTTGAAAATCTTTTTCCTGAAACGAAAAGGGGCTTTACTAATTTATTAGCCACAGTTAATGACTCTGAATTATTATAAAATTTCTATTTTGAGTTTTTTTAATAAAATTTTTTATAAAGTGATTGCCGCAGATAGGATTACAAAAATTACGCTTTTGATTGTTGTGTTATCGGCGGCGTTACAGATTTCGTGTACTATGCTGCCATGGGAAACACAGGCTGTCTGGTTCATTCCAGACGACTCATTTTATTATTTTAAGATTGCTCAAAATATTGCAGTTCATCATTTTTCAAGTTTTGATGGTGAGCACGTTACTAACGGGTACCATCCGTTATGGATGGCGATTAATACGGTTGTTGCTTATTTTGCACATACGCCGCGCGTTATAATTCATACGGTTCTTTTCATTGGAGTGATATTAAATGTTTTTGCAAGCATATTTGTTGCGCTTTTCTCACGACGTTTTTTTGGTTTGACATGGTGGAATCCGTTATTTCTTGGATTGGCAATTTTAAATCCAACCTACATAATCAGTGGATTAAACGGTCTTGAAACGGCATTAGTATCATGCCTATTTTTATTGTTCGTATGGCTTGGTTTTCGGTCAATTGAAAAAGGGTGGACAGATCGTGCCCGCGTGGTTTGGGGGGTTATTGGTGGATTTGTTGTATTGAGTCGTGTTGATTATGGGATTTTTGTCGCTATCATGTTTCTTTGGTATATACTAGAATATTCTCGTACGCGTTTTAAGGACGGTTTATTATTAGCATGTTCTAGTTTTCTAATAGTACTACCGTGGTTTTTATGGAGTTGGCATGCAACACATTCTTTAGTACAAGAGAGCGGTCTTGCGTTTACGTTAGTTAATAAAACTCTTTTTTACTATAAGCAGCGAGCATGGTACATCCCATTGATTTGGTCTCTACATCAAACATGGTACACCATTCGTTTGATTATTCAACAAACAGGTGTCGGAGTTCTTATCTATTGCGTGGCCGCAATCTCCCTCATTAATTTTTTGAGAAAACCTTACGCTACCTTTAATTTTTTAAAGGAAAAAAATAATCAAGCCAGCTTTCGTTATTTCGTGGCGCTTGTTGTGGGAGCTATTTTTTTTGTATTTATACATGGGGGCGTACGATGGTCTGCACGACCATGGTATTTTGGGGCAGCACAGATATTGCTAACACTGATTTTTGTATACATGCTTTCCCGTGCACGGTTATTTCGTGGTAAGCAAATTGCGATTATGGGTGCAGTCGCCACATTATTATTGATAGCTTCTGCTAGACAACAACTACCTCAGAATCCAGCGCAGAAAAATATTATCTCGACAGCGTTTTGGGTTAAAGATAACTTACCGCGTGACGCAAGGATCGCCAGCTTCAATAGCGGAATTATCGGTTTTTTATCGGAGCACTATGTTTATAATAGTGATGGATTGGTAAACCATGATGCCTACACATCACTTAAAAGTCATACGCTGTGGCAGGCGTTTGAGCGCAATCATATTCAGTATGCTTTGG
>JAHFHU010000017.1 GCA_023246755.1 Candidatus Magasanikiibacteriota bacterium | reverse complement strand
CAATCATACGACAACGACGCATACCCGCTCGAAATACTTTTTAAGCGATCATAAAAATCAACCAAAATTGATGAGAGCGGCAATTCGAAATGCAAAAGCGCGCGGCTGTGCACCTCGCCGACCGACAAATATTCTGTGTTTACATAGCGACCGCGCTTTTCTTGCACGAGTTGCATGATCGCACCTTGCGCTGTGGCTGGCGTCACCACATCAATTTTTACCCACGGCTCAAGCGTCTCTTCGATGAATGTTGGTTCGGGATATTCCATCGGCGAGTGAACGATTTGCACGTCGCCGTTCGTGCGGTGCACAGTCAGCGCAACACTCGGCGTCGTCACTACTACATCAATTTTAAATTCGCGCGCCAAACGCTCCTGCACAATTTCTAAATGGAGCAGCCCGAGCAAGCCGCATCGAAATCCCATCCCAAGCGCGGGTGATTGTTCGGTTTCGTAGACGAGTGACGCGTCATTTAATTTCAAACGCTCCATCGCGTCGCGCAGTCGTGAAAATTGCGAACCATCTTTTGGATAAATACCTGCGTAGACCATGGGCACAACCGGTTTGTAGCCGGGGAGCCCATCTACCGCGCCGCCCACAGCGCTCGTGATCGTGTCACCAACGCGCACGCCGGAAATATCTTTGAGGCCAGTGACCACATACCCGATTTCACCGGTCGCAAGCACGGGCGTTGCCAACATTTTTGGGTTATACAAACCAACTTCGAGCGCTTCGCCCAAAGATTGCGTTGCAATAAATTTTATTTTTGTGTTCGGTGTCAAGCGGCCGTCAACAATTTTGACTTTTGCAACTACACCGCGATAGTCGTCGTACAGCGAATCAAAAATCAGCGCACGCACGGGCGCGCTCGCGTTGCCAGCTGGCGGTGGGATGCGCGCGACGATCGCGTCCAAAATCGTTGGCACCCCAACGCCCGTTTTTCCACTTGCCAAAATAATATCTTCGGCCGCACATCCGATCACGGAAATAATTTCGCGCGATGTTTTTTCAATGTCTGCGTTTGGCAGATCAATTTTATTTAAAATGGGAATGATGGTGAGATTTTGTTCGATCGCCAAATACAAGTTTGCGAGGGTCTGCGCCTGCATTCCTTGTGACGCATCCACCACCAAAAGTGCGCCTTCAACAGCTGCGAGCGAGCGCGACACTTCGTAAGAAAAATCCACGTGGCCCGGCGTGTCAATTAGGTTGAGCTCGAATTCGCGACCTGCAACAGAGTGTCGCATCCGCGCCGGCGCGAGCTTGATCGTGATCCCGCGCTCGCGCTCCAAGTCCATGGAATCCAAAAGTTGCGCCTGCATGTCGCGCTTCGCCACCGTGCCCGTCACCTCGAGGAGCCGATCCGCGAGCGTCGACTTGCCGTGGTCGATGTGGGCAATAATGCAAAAATTCCGGATGTGGTCCATATATGAAGGCGATTATACGCGCGCCACCCAATTTAATCAAGTTTTTTGGCTAATTCATGGGGCTAGGCTTGACATTTTCGAGATTTTGTAGGATAGTGCGCACGAGTCGCGACATCAAACCAGTCGCAGGGAGGCTCAAATGCTATCGTCCTTAGTAGCCCAGGAGCAAGAAGAAGGAATAAATTACACGGATCACACGGTGCAGCATCAGCACGTGACGCTTAGCAAAGCGAGTAAAACGTGGGGTGTGTTGCGCTGGCAGATCATATTTTGCTTGATTACATTGCCTTTGTTTGAGATGATCTGTCACGTGCTGGGCTTAACTGTGGCGTCTCCCGCGAGGGACACTCGTCAACGGATTGTAGAGACCCTGGTGTTCGCAGTCCTCGGACTTGCGTGGAACGTCATTCGTGCGTTTCACATGTCCAAAATGATCCAGACTCAGCACCACTGTGTGACGTGCCAGGCGCAGTACCATGAATGGTATCGAAGTGGGGTTCTGATGATTTTGATGATTATCGGTTTTGCTGGAATCGTAATCGCATTTTACACTCTAGTGCTCAAGTAGAGCGCAAAGGTCTCGCCTAAATGCCCGCGTGCGGGCTTGTTTCTCGGAGGTTTCCATGTCTCGTTTCATTCTTGCCCTCGTGCTCTGCGTGATTGGGCTGAACATTCCAGCTTTCGCGGAAACTCCGCCGATGGCTGGCGGTGCCATTGACACTGGCGCTAACACGGGTCGATCCGATCGTACGCTGCCTGTGGCAAAAACAGTTCCAGCTAATGAGCCATTGTGGCCGAAGCTGGAAGCAGATCAATGGATCGGCCGCACAGGAGCAATCCGTGAGGCGGCCCAAAAGGTCAACTATGAACGGTTCAGCTCCTATATTGAACAGTGTACGGTCTATTGGACGGCGCGCGGCAAGACCAATGCAGAATCAAAGCTGCTGGTCAGTCAGGAGTGTCCCGATTCAGGGATTAACAAAAACTTTTTCGTAGTTTCCGATAGCAAGCTCGAATGTATTCGTGGCGAGGCTAACTGCACGGGCCATAAGGAAGAACAAAAATTGGCGCGCCTGCAATGGGAGGCCGTGGTCAGTGCTGTGCACCTTGCGATACGCACCCACGTTGGTCCGAACGTCTTTGACTTGCTGATTGAGCAAGCTCGGGACAAGGTAAAGGATCGGTACGTCGGACAGAACTGCCACAACAAGCGGGCGCTGTGGAAGAACATCGTTTGCTCCAAGGCGCTTTCTGAAAATATTGGCACCGCAATGCGCTACGGCGCCGCGTGTGATAGCCACGCAAAGACCTTCATCGACGATCGTGGTCGCATCACTCCCTGCAAGCAAAGGTAAGCGGCACGGTGAGCGTCGCAGTCTCATCCAAAAATCCGCCCTCCCCAAACCACAACACGTGGCACGGGGAGGGCGGTGATTTTAATTTGACAGGCCATTTATCGCGTGATAGTTTTAATATAAACATATGCGAGGGACTTCAATTTTTAATCTGCCAAGTTTGTTGCTTGATGCAGCGCTTGGTAAGAACAGAGAGTACATAAAAAACAGGTCACATGAAACCACGTGGGATCGTGTTCGGTTTGAGTGGTACGCGTGGCGTGCGGTGCGGTATGGCGAGCGGGCGTTGCAAGATTCTCGAGATGGTAAGTGCACCACAATTCGCGAAGATGAGTTTGAGTCGTTCGATCGATTCAAGGAATTGATGCGTTGATATGAATCATGGGGAGGGGATGATTTTTGAGTTTGATCGTCGTTTTAAAAAAGCTTTTTTAAAGCTGTCTGTGCGTCTTCAAAAACAAGCACACGAAAAGATGGATATTTTTATGCGTTATCCAAACCACCAAGCGTTGCATCTTCACAAATCACATGGAGAGCAACAAGAATTTTGGTCATTTTGGGTCAACTATGAATATCGGATAATCTTTGTTCGAAGAGATTTGGTGATAACATTTTTTGATATCGGAACGCACAAAATTTATCGATAGCGCGCGGTGAAGCACTAAAAGTGTGTGGAACGCTTTATAAAAAATTTTCGCCACCACAACGATGTGTTGTGGTGGCGGTAGAGTTACGATTCGATTGTTTGGCCTGCGCGCGCTGCTGCGCACAACTTTTCAAATGCCCTACGCTCGATTTGACGTGCACGCTGGTGGGTTACGCCGAGCAACTCGCCGATCTTTCGATAGTTCAACTGCGTTTCCCCGAACATGCCGTGATAGAGTCGCAGTGTGCATATTTGACGCACATCAAGCTTCGCGCGTGCACACAGTGTGTCAAAAAGTTTTTTTGCATCCGGCTCTTCTTGAATTTCTTCATCACTTCTACCAAAAGCCGTGCCGAAATTGATTTCACCGGTTGCGGGTGATTTCCAGAGCATGTCTTGGCGAGTGAGCGACATGGCCTCGCCGTCCCCATGTGCACGAAGTGGCTCTTCAAGGCTGACGCACGCGATTGACAAATGCGTACGCGTTTCTTGAAGCGCATTAAACGAGTCATCCGTGAGGTGAAGAGCTGATTTGACTGCTTTGGCCAGCTCGATGCTGTCACCCACGTGCTTAAAATGCTCTTCTGCTTTGAGCAACCGAGCGATTTTAAAGCGCCTGTTTGGTGGAACATAAATTGCACCACGGCAGTGTACCACCTTTTGAATCCACGAGCGTATAAATTTCGATGCGTACGAAACAAATTCTACGCTGTGGTTCAGGTCAAATTTTTTTGCTGCAAAGAGCATGCCGATACGTCCTACGTGGTACAGATCTTCGACATCAATCGTGTTGTCGCTATATTTTGTGCGACCGCTGCACGCCCAGCTGTATTCATGTGCAATACAACGCACAAGACCCTCGTTGTCTTTGATGAGTTGACGTTGGGCAGCATCAACCTTGTGCGGCACACCGGAAGTGATGTCGATGAGCGATTGACGATTTTGCGCCCACGGCACGGCGACACGGTGCGACGCCAATTTTGTTCCCGTATTCATTAGTTCTCCTTGGTTCGAGAGTCTCCAAAGTTTGGAGACAACCTAGAGTATCTGAAAAATTAGCGCTTGTCAATTGACAGACACCAGCCTGTTATCGTGGATCATTCGCGTTGGTTAAATCAATCGGGATGATTGCGGCGATGCGTTTGACGCGAAGTTTTGCGGCGTCGAGGATGACAAAAACCTCTTCGATTTTGAGGAGCATCCCGACTGCGAGAAAGGCGATGATGCCAACGAGCGAGGCGCCGAGTGCTTGTGCAAAAATTCCGAGAAAGGTGTGTGTGTCAACGAACAGCGCGATCGGCACTTTAATTCCTTGCGTGACAAGAACCATCAAAAGTGCGGCCGCACATAGTTTGTAAAAAGTTTTTAAGATTGAGTCGTTTTGTGCGGCGCCGATGTGGTGGCGCAAAAAAATCCAGAGCAGTGCGGCGTTTAAGGTTTCTTGAATCGCGATGGTGAGGGCGAGACCGCTGACGCCCAAGCGATCTTTCAAAATATATGCCAGTACGATACCAATTGCAACCGACGCAAGACCACACAGCGCAGGCGTGCGGGTGTTTTTGAGTGCGTAAAATGCGCGTGCTAAAACATGTACGAGTGATTGACCGAGGAGGCCGAGGCTGAAATATCCGAGCGCATCGGCTGTGCGAATTGTTGCATCCCAATCAAATGCGCCGGATCCCAAAATTACGCGCACCCATTGCGCACGAAGTGTGATGAGCAAAACGGTGATCGGAACAATGCACACAAAAATCATGCGAATCGTTGAGCCGATCGTGCGCGCGAGGCCATCGGGATTTTCCGCGGCCGCATATTCGGACATAACGGGAAACGCGGCAACGGCAAATGAAATTGCGATGAGGCCGATCGGGACGTATTGAATATTATTCGCGAGGTTGAACACCGCAACGGCCCCATCGCCGAGTGTTGAGGCAAAAATGGTGATGACAACAAGATTTATTTGCGTTGCGGCGAGCGCGATGACGCGCGGCCCCATCAATTTTAAAAGCGTGGTGACGTCATGATGCCCCCATGCCCAGCGCCATGCCGGCTTGAAACCCGACGCGACGAGCGCGGGGAATTGCACGAGCAGGTGCAGTGCGGCGCCGAGCACCACGCCACACGCAAGTCCGATCGGTCCGACGAGCGGCACGAGCAGACTGATGCCGATGATGATGCCGACGTTGTACATGATGGGCGCGAGTGCAAAAATGAAGAATTTTTTGAGCGATTGGAGCGCGCCACCAATGAGTGCCGATAACCCCATGAGCATCGGCGAGAGCATCATGATGCGGGTGAATTGAATCGTACGTTCAAGTTTTTCCCCCGAGAATCCGGGTGCGACGAGTTGCATGAGGAGTGGCGCGAGGAGGACGCAGAGCAGCGAGAGCACGAGAAAAAAAATCCCGAGTGTCGAGAGTGTTCGGTTTAAAAAATCCCATGCGCGTTTTTGTTCGTGCGAAAAATATTCCGAAAACATGGGGATGAACGCAGCGGACAACACGCCGAGCACAAGCAAGTTAAATAAAAAATCTGGAATGCGAAATGCAGCGTAATAGGAATCGAGAATCGCGCCGGCGCCAAACTGGTGTGTGAGCAATCGGTCGCGCAGGAGTCCAAGCGCGCGGCTGATTAATGAAGCGCCACCGAGCACGACGGCAGCGGTGGTGATGGATTTCGATGTGTGGTTGAAAAAATATTCAAGCGTCATTGTCAGTAATTCACAATCAGTTCAACAAATTCGATTCCGGGTTCCTCTGCGTTCATGTCGATCGCACGCAGCACACCGGAAACTGATCCGCGTTGAAAACTAAATTGCGCTTCGTTGGGTTTGACTTTGGCCGGTTCGGTTACGATATAGTCAGCGCGGCGCAAAGCTTTTTGATAGTTGTCCGCGAAAATTGACGGGTAGGTTTTAATGCCATTCCACGTGACGACAATGGTGCGTGTGTGTTCGGCGCCCGCGGGAATTCCGAGGTAGTTTAAATAATTTTCACGCGACAGTGTCCGAACAAAATTTACACGGCCGAGTGAGTCATGCTCTTCGGTTATTTGGGCATCCGGATTAATTTCACTCAATACGGGCGACGCGAGAAATTTTGGTAATGCAGTCGCAACCCACAGCGATCGGTCTTTTGATGTTGCGTCAACAGAAACGATTTTGATAATTTTGTCCGGATTAAGTTGTGGAATGTCGCGCGGAAAATCGCTGGGAAAATCAGACAGTATTGTTGGCCCGCTGCCGACGGTGACGCGAAAGGCGAGATAGAGCGCGCCGATAAATAGAACGATACATCCTGCGCCGGTTACGCAACTGCCGGTGAAAACGCCGCTGCGTTTTTTGAATTCTTTAAGGGTGGGTTCTTGAATTTGAACGGTTTGTTGCGGGGCGGATTGGCGCATATAATTGTATGCAGTGTATCAGTATTCAGCTATAATGACCAGAGCTATGCGGATTCAATTTTTAGGTGCGGCGGGTGAGGTGACGGGGTCATGTTATCTTGTCGCGGTGCGCGAAACAAAATTTTTAGTTGACTGCGGGTTGTTTCAAGGAATGCAGCTGGCGGATCAACGATGCCATGCGCAATTCGCGTTTGATCCGACGCGACTCGACGCCGTAGTTTTGACGCATGCGCATATTGATCATTGCGGTCGCGTGCCGCAATTGTTTGCGCGCGGATTTCGGGGGCCGGTTTATGCAACGGAACCGACGGCCGCGCTCGCGAAGTTGCAGTGGGATGATGCGTTATCGCTCATGGAAGAAAAACAGAAACGCGAAAATCATCTGCCGCTCTATGGCGCGACTGATGTTGAGCGCGCAAAACATTCTTTGGTTGGATTGCCGTATGGTCATCGACAAAAAATGAGCGGGGATGTTGATTTTATTTTTCATGATGCGGGACACATTTTTGGATCTGCGTGGGTTGAGGTGCGGGGTGGCGAGCGCGTTGCGGTTTTTTCCGGCGACATCGGGAATGACAATGTGCCGATCGTGCGCGAAACCGAACAGATCGTTGCGTGTGATGTGTTGGTGACCGAAGCGACATACGGCGATCGCACGCATTCATCGACGGCAACGCGGCGCGAAGATTTGCGACGAGTAATTTTGGATGCGGTGAAGCGTGGTGGCGCTTTGATGATCGCGGCATTTTCGTTGGAACGTACGCAAGAAATTTTATTTGAGCTCAATCAATTGATCGAACACGAACGTGCACTGCCACGTGTACCGATTTTTTTGGATTCGCCGCTCGCGATTCGCGCGAATGCAGTGTTTCGGAAATTCACGTCGTATTATGATGAAGCGGCGGCAGCCGCGTGGCGTGCAGGTGATGATTTTTTAGATTTTCCGGGTTTGCACGTGACCGCGAGCGTCGCAGATTCGAAATTGATTAACACAACGCCGAATCCAAAAATAATTATTGCCGGCTCGGGGATGTTGGTGGGCGGACGCATCACACACCACTTGATGCGCTATCTGCCGGACCTCCATTCGACGTTGTTGCTCGTTTCCTATCAAGCCGAAGGAACTTTGGGGCGAAAAATTAAAGATCGCGCGCACAGCGTCATGATTAATGGCGAACATATTTTAGTTCGTTGTGTTGTTGAAAAAATCGATTCGTATTCTGCACACGGTGATCAGGAAAAATTGTTGCGGTGGATGGTTTCAGGAAAAGAGCCGCCAAAACAGGTTGTTGTTGTACATTCCGATCCGCCGGCTGCAACTGAATTTTGCGCGATTGCGCGCACACGAAATCATGTAAATATTGAAGCGGCCATGTCAGGACAAATACTCGAAATTTAAAATTGTCTATCTGTTCGCTTCCACTTATGACCTTGAGCCACAATCTGCTCGTTAGCATTTCCGCAAGACGGTCACGCGCGGCAACCGCTCACCGCTAGACAATTTTAAATTTTAAACATAGTATGAGTGCATGACTGAAAAAAAGTCCGCGAAAAAATTTAAATTGCACAGCGAATTTAAGCCTGCGGGGGATCAACCGGAGGCTATTTCGGCTTTGGTGCGCGGGGTTGAGCGCGGGGATCGGATGCAAACGTTGCTCGGCGCGACGGCAACGGGAAAAACATTCACAGCAGCTTGCGTGATTGAGCGCACACAAAAACCAACGCTCGTCATCGCGCACAACAAAACGCTCGCGGCGCAACTGTGTAATGAGTTTCGTGAATTTTTTCCGGAGAACGCCGTTGAATATTTTGTTTCATACTACGACTACTATCAACCGGAAGCGTACATGCCGGGAACGGATACCTACATTGAAAAAGAGGCGATGATCAATCAGGAAATTGATCGCTTGCGTCACGCGGCAACACAAGCGCTTTTGACGCGGCGTGATGTAATTATTGTTTCATCCGTTTCATGTATTTATGGATTGGGTTCGCCGAAAAATTATTTGAACGGTGTGGTGCATTTGAATGTGGGTGACGCATTTGATCGTGCCGCGATTTTAAAAAAATTAATTGAATTACAATTTACACGCACGACGGTTGAGCTTGCGCGCGGAACATTTCGGATGCGTGGCGAAATTCTCGACATCGTGCCGATTGAAGAGGGGAGAATTTTTCGTATCGACGGCACGGGCGGAAAAATTAAATCTATCGAAATGTTTGATATGGTGTCGCGAAAGTCGGCGGGGAAATCTAACGACGCATGGATTTTTCCGGCGAAACATTATCGCGCGGATGCGGATGCGACGGAGCGAGCGCTCACAGAAATTTCATCGGAACTCGACGAGCGGCTCAAATTTTTTGAAACGCGCGGTGAAATTCTTGAGGCCGATCGATTGAAACGGCGGACGCGCTACGACATCACGATGCTCCGCGAAATTGGATATGTAAATGGTGTTGAAAATTATTCGCGCTATTTTGATGGTCGTTCCGCGGGCGATCCGCCCTACACACTGCTCGATTATTTTCCCGATGATTATCTCACGGTTATCGACGAGTCGCACGTGACGATTCCGCAGATAGGCGCGATGTCGGGCGGCGACAGCGCGCGTAAAAACTCGCTCGTGGATCACGGATTTCGTTTGCCGAGTGCACGTGACAATCGGCCCTTGACCGGTGATGAATTTTTTGCGCGGATGAAGCAAGGGATTTTTGTTTCTGCAACGCCGGCTGATTTTGAAAAGAAAAAATCTTCGCAGGTGGTCGAACAAATTATTCGTCCGACCGGCCTGATCGATCCGGAAATAATTATGCAGCCCGTAACGGCACGTGGGGAATATCATGGACAGGTGCAGGATTTAATCGAACGGGTGATTGAGCGAGCGAAAAAAGATGAGCGCGTGATGGTCACGACGCTCACAAAAAAAATGGCTGAAGATCTCACCGAATATTTGCGCGATAAAAAAATCAAAGTGAGTTATTTGCATTCGGATATCGACACAATTGAGCGCATTCAGATTCTGGGAGATTTTCGGCGCGGAATTTTTGATGTTTTGATCGGTGTTAATTTATTGCGTGAAGGACTTGATGTTCCGGAAGTTTCGCTCGTTGCAATTCTTGACGCAGACAAAGAAGGGTTTTTGCGTAGCGACACTGCGCTTATTCAAACCATTGGTCGTGCGGCGCGTAATGCGGCGGGTCAGGTTGTGCTCTATGCGGACAACGTGACGGGATCAATCGAGCGCGCGGTTGCAGAAACGGATCGCCGTCGTGCGATTCAAATCGCGTATAATCAAAAGCATGGCATCACGCCCCAGACAATTAAAAAAGCGGTGCGAGATATTTTAAAAGATTTTGGATTGTCGTCGACAACGACAAAAGCTGCGCGGCCAAAAAAAGGGGAGCGCGGGCCGTTGCCGGATTTGGCGATCGAAGCTGGACGGCCGCTGGGCGAAATTATCCATGAAAAAGAGTTGCAGATGCGCGTTGCGTCAAAAGAATTGCAGTTTGAATTAGCTGCGATTTTGCGCGACGAAATTGTTGCGCTCACCAAGGAATTGAAAAAGCGCGGCAAAAATAGTACACTACTTTCATGAGTCGGATATCCTATCGCGGCATTATTACCCGCTCGCTAATTTTATTTTTTGCAACCGTGATTGCTGCTGCTGCGGTTTTATTAGGCTTGTGTGCGGCTGAAGTTCGTTCGACCTACGCGTCACGCATGTACACAGCGAGCGCTGCGCCGGCCGCGGTGTATGGTGTTGTGCTCGGCGCGTCCGTTGATAAAAAAACTTCGGCGCCCGGTGTCGCGCTCACCGATCGACTGGACATCGCGATTGAACTGCTCAAAAAACGACTGATCATGGGAATTATCGTGACGGGCGACGATGGAAAATGGCAATCAAATGAGGTGAAGGGGATGGTTGATTATTTGCATGCGGCGCATGTGCCAGACGATGTTTTATTCGTTGATGCGGGCGCATATCGCACATTCGACAGTTGCCAGCATCTCAAGGCAAAAGGTTTTTCAAATTTGTTGCTGATCACACAAGAATTTCATCTGCCGCGCGCGCTCTATCTCTGCAACAAGATTGGCGTTGATGCACAGGGCGTGCTTGCGGATCGTCGCTGGTATCCACAATATATTTATTATTGGGTCCGCGATTTTGCTGCATCGCCATTCGCATATTTTGATGTGCGCGGTTTTACTTTGATTCAAAAAGGGCCGGGGGTTTAAGTGTAGTATGCAAGAATTCATCAAAATTCGCGGTGCGCGCGAATTTTGATGAATTCTTGCATAGTGCGTGGCGAGTACTATAGTTGCCTAGAGGGCTTTTGTCAATGCATAAACTTTATAACGTTCGTCAATTTTTGAGATGTCTATAAAGTTTACACAGTACACTCGAGGACAAGCCGAACCGCGGCGTGCGGGCGCGCACTGCCGCGCGAGTCGCTGTCGACATACGACGCGCCTCCATACACGCCGTTACCACCACGCAAGCTGTTCACGTCATTGCGCTCGAAAACATAATCACTGTACATGGTCCACAAGTTGCTTTTACCAAAGTTTTTAATTGGTGCAAGACGAGCATATTCGTCTTGGGCAATAAGGCGAAGGTTATAGTTGTTTGGGCTCAGACCGAGATTGGTAATGAGTTCCATATGCTTTGCTGTTTTTATTTTGGCAGATGGATCTCCTTCCCAGAGTGCAGTATCAAGAGATTGTCGAGATATATTTACAACAGATTCTGTTCCAAGAAGTTCTTTAAGGAGTGGTGATGTTGTTTTATGGAATGTTGGATCGTTATAATTACCCTCTTGCCAGTCCATTACAAAAAGTGTTGCTCGTTTATCAAAAGATGGATAGGCTGGAATTGGATTATCTTTATCGAGATTTCTGATATTAGCTCTCTTTGCTAGTTGTTTAATGTAATATTCATTCTCACACGGAACACAGGGTACAGGAATGTTAGGTGCTACTTGTTCCCATGCTGTAACAAACATCTGGATTGCAGCTGCTGACTTTTTATCATCGCTATTTAAAATATCAAACTTGTCCGCTCGTTTTTGGTCAAAGATACGTGCAATTACATCCTGCGCTGCAGGGTTGTCTTCTAACTCTATCTTTTCGAGTCCAAGCCGACGAGCCTCGGCTTCATTGATTAGCCTAACAAAAGGATCCTGTGAACCAGGACGAGGAGGGAGAGTGGGTGGAAGAGCTGGCGGAGCATCCGAACGCTTCCGTTCCTGCTCTGCAAGTTCTTCCGGAGATACAATTCGTGCGCCACGTTTTACCAATTCATCTACTGAAATTGAAATAAATTTTTCTGCCATAAATAGATTTCAGGTTATGAATTCGATTCACCGCTAAATCCTACGCAGTGCACTCGAGGACAAGGCGGACCGCAACGTTCGAATTCGCCTCGTCGCGCGAGTCGTTGCCGACATACGACACACTCCCACACTTGCGGGCACCACCATACAAACCGTACGCAACGACGCCCTCTAAAACGTAATTATTGTACATAGTGAATAGATAGTTGCTACCAAAGTTTTTAGTTGATGCAAGACGAGCATATTCGTCCTGGGCAATGAGGCGAAAGTTGTAGTTGTTTGGATTAAGACCGAGATTTTTGATGAGTTCCGCGTGCTTCCTTGTTTTTGTTTTGGCAGATGGATCTCCTTCCCAAAGTGCAGCGTCAAGAGACTCTCGAGAAATATTTACAACAGATTCTGTTCTAAGAAGTTCTTTAAGAAGTGGTGATGTTGCTTGATAGTAATCTCCTTCCTGCCAACCCATTACAAAAAGTGTTGCTTGTTTGTCAAAAGATGGATAGGCTGGAATTGGATTATCTTTGTCGAGATTTGACATTATTTTTCCTGCTTGCAATTGTGTGAGATACCAAAAATCACTTTTGCTCCAATTAACTCCCACTGTTCCCGTTTGATCGGGTAACACAGTTCCTGCACTGTTGCAAAGAACGCATGGTGGTGGAAGGTCAGGACACGATTTAAGCCAAGTGACGAAAAATAATTCTCTCCCTGCTGCTGAGCCAATATCAATCGCATCAGCTCGGGTTCTATCAAAAATACGTGCCATAAGATCTTGTGCCTCAGGAAATGCTTGTAGTTTTACCCTTTCGAGTCCAAGCCGCTCTGCCTCTGCTTCATTGATTTGCCCAACAAAAGGATCTCGTGAACCAGGACGTGGGGGAAGAGCTGGCGGAGCATCCGAACGCTTCTGTTCTCGCTCTGCAAGTTCTTCTGGAGATACAATTCGTGCGCCACGTTTTACCAATTCATCTACTGAAATTGAAACAAATTTTTCTGCCATAGGAATTTTGATGGTGCAAGTATAGCATATTTGATACAATGCTCTCACTAGTATGTTCCACGAACCTACCAACGCACCATCGCCGGAAAAAAAATCTGCGCATTTTGAAACCGCTGCAGACGCACGCGCATACATTGCGTGGAAGGGGACGGTGCCAGCACCTGTCCGCACAATCGTAGAGCGCGCCCACCAAGGACGCGCGCCCGAATTTTCCAAAACACAGCTGCCGCTCACGGATCAGTTTTTGCAAGGGCTTGCGGATTCGATTGCTGCACGCGCACTGCATCTCTCGCCTGATGCACCGAAAATAATTCACAATGTGCTTGCTCCACTTGCACATCTTTCAATTGATGACACGACAAAAATTAATGTTTTTGAGAAACTTGCAAGCAGCGCAACGTCGTGGGAGCTCAAACATTCGCTGTATGAAACGCAGCTTAAATCCGCACTTGATTGGCTCATTGCAAAAGATGTTGCGGCAAGTGCAGAGCATGCCGTAAGCCAGGAAACTGCAGAAGAGGAGAGCGGCGACAACGAGGAAACATCAGAATCTCAATCGCAATCAGCGCCAGACTCCCAAGAAACGCCCCCTTCATCAGAAGAGGTGATGTCATCAATGGAAACAGAAGATGGTCCGGAGGGCGGCACTGAAAAAGAACCAATGAAACCACATTTTACGGTAACGCCATTTCGTGGTGGATTTTTTGGACAACGAATATTTGATGAGTTTGACAACGAAAAACTGAAGTGGGTTCCGATGCAAAAAGTTTTCGCGCCCGCACGCACAGAGGACCACGACCCAACAACACAAAGCGTGCTCGCAGGAAAAATTCAGGGGAACACACGTCTCGCACTTCCATTTCAAAAAAATGGGACGTTTATTTTGGAAAGTTTTTCAACAACTGCACCGCGCAGTGCAGTAAAACTCGAACAAGATCAGCATGGTGTGTGGTATGTAACTATTTTGGCACCAGGCATACACACGTATTCCATCAGTGCGGCGAGCATGCTTCGCCAAAAAGAGCAGCTGTTGCCAGACATTCAACATGTGGGCGGTACGCTTCCAGGCGAACTTACAAAAAAAATTTCCGAGATTCGTGCGTCGCGAGCGCCCACACTCGTGCAGGCACGCGCGCTGGTGAAATTTATTCGTGACAGTCTTACGTATTCAAACAGCAAAACTGCGTGGGATACCTATGCCGCGCAGCCAGAACATTTTTTTACGCAGCTTTGGAACCGAAAAGAAGCAGATTGCCACGTGTCAAACACGCTTGCTGTTCGCGCGCTTCTTGAACTTGGCGTACGCGCTCAATTTTTGGGTGGATATTTTGTGAAAGAAAAAAACGAGCAGGGCGATGCGGTTTTGTACAGCGGCAATGGTCACGCAAAATTGCGTATTTGGGATGCGCAGAGCGCTCAATACATTGAGCTTGATGCAACGCCAGCCGGCGATCCGAATGTAGATCAAAGTGAACAGGAGCAAGAATTAAGCGATGCTCCCGCAGGTGAAGACACAAATGACGCGCAAGATGATGAGCTCATGTCGAGTGAAGAAGCGGAGCAGCAGCTCGAGCAACTTGAGCCATCAGAAAAGAAAAAACCAAAAGAAAAAAAATCTCCTGCAGACCGTGAAGCTGCTGTGTTTGCCGGACTTGCGCAGTGCAGTCCTGACCAAGCAAAAGAATTTTTGCGTGCGCTCGATCGTGTGCGTGCGATAAAAAATGAACAGGGCGAGTCCATTAGCGAGGAACTTATTCACGAATGGCAAAAAATTATTGAGGAGCGCGTTACTGAAACACACGACTATCGCGGACCGGTGCGCATGAGCGAAGGCGACCACCTCGACGATCCGGTCATGGCATACATTGATGTGCGCGGCGGCGACCATGATCCGAGCGGTTTTGAAAAAGAGATGCGCGTAGAGCAGCGTGAAAAAATTTTTGGTGGAATTTCGCTGTATTTTTCGTTTGATTTATCTGGTTCTATGGGTTGGCCCGATGGAGTAACGGGTCGCACACGTGCCGCTGTGCAATGCGACACTGCGCTTTTATTTATCGATAGCATCATGCAATGTGCGTTTCTTGCGCGTCAGGCTGCGCCCCAATTACCTGAAGAGTTACCCATAAAAATTATGGCGACCGTTGCATCGAGTACCGGAAGTGTGGCGCTCCCGCTCACCGACAAGTGGGGCCCGCAGGAGCAATGGGCGGTTTACACTGCGCTTACGCGGTGCGCAGATGGCGGCACTCCAACACACACCACACTTAAACTGATTGAAGCTGCATATTTGGAAGAGCGCCTCAAACTCGTGAACAAAAATATCGCGCCACAAGATATGCCACTAAGTTACATGACTGTTATTTCAGATGGCACGCCAGACGACCCAGAAAAAACCGAGCAAGTTCGTAAACGACTCGCAAAAAATGGCATGGTTACCCGCACATTTTGTATTGGCGGTGATTCCGACAGCCCGGATGCAGCGTCGCGCCTTGAATCGTTTTCACAATTACCAAACGAACTGGGGCGTGATATACTTGAACAATTCAAACGCCTTCACCCACATCGGGTAACCGAATAAATGTATGAAAGAGCCATCATTTCAAACAGAATCAACAGAACCAGAGCAGAGCAGCCATGAAAATTCAATTCAGGAAGCGCTGAAAGATCCGATTGGAGTTTTTTTACGGATGCACGGCAGTGTGGCTACTGGTGAAACAGCACCTTCTGTGCCAACTGATTTTATTAAAACCATGAATCCGGATCGGCGTGCGGAAAGCATGTGGACACTGTATCAGGATGTTAAGAATAATCGTCACGTGGCTCCCAAAACAGCTTTGTTGCAGGCAAAAAAATTGGCACTGCTTGCTGCGCTGCACAGAGATCCAGAAACACGCGCTGCTTACATTGCAAATTTTGCGCGTCATGCAACCGAACAGATGTCGATCAACGGCACGTTTGAAGTGTATCGCGCAGCGCAGCGTGAGCACGAACAAGCAGAGCGTGAATTTGATGATGCGGCGGCAGCATTATTTAGCAAGCGTGGCGTTGGCGCTTCAGAGTATGAAGTGTTGTTATTTGAAACTGCAAAACAGGTTGAACAAGAAAAACGACAAAAAGTTTCAGCGCTTGAAAGTGCGAAATCAGAGGTGGGCGCGCTTATTCAATACGAAACGTTTAAACGCTACTCTCGCGAACTTAGGCAGGAACGATTTGCATGGTTGCCATCGCGTCGCAGATACCTAAAAGAAATTGAAGATGCTGCGATTGGTGGAAAGCCACTTCTTGTGTCTGGGCAATCTGGCACAGGTAAAACCGAGCTGCTCAAAGCTGCGGCGCGCCGACTTACGGGCCGTGAAATTGGAAAAATTCCGGGCAAAGACACGCGCATGGAAAAATTAATCGCAGAAACAAAAATTACTCCTGCAGGCGCCACGTACTACGAACATAAAGTTTTAGGCGAAGCGCTGACAGGCCGTGACAGCACCTTGCGCACACAGCCAGACCACGATGGACGCATGGTTTTGCATGACGAATTTAATTTGCTCGATTCAGCGAACCAAACAGAGCTTCTCGCAGAAGTTGCGTCATGGAAACCGGGATCGCGTGTTCGTGTGCCGGTGACCAACGAAGAAATTGATGTGCCACCAAAATTTTTGTACACTGCTGCGGTAAATTTAGCAAGCAGTCGATACAAACGCAACCAAATTCCGCCTGAAGTTTTGCGTAAATTTTCAAAAATTGACGTGGATTATCCGCCACAAAATCCATCCGAGCCAGAACTGTATGAAATGATGGTTGCTGCGCTCATGGATGAAAATGGCCGGTTGCTTGCGGCAGAGCAGGAGCTTGCACCGAACTTTTCGTGGCATGCAGAGACGCGTGAAGTGGTGGAGCATGGCACGCCCGTGCGGCAGCACATTAAAATGCGCGAGTTTGATGACTCGGACCCCACAAAGCACGGATTTTTATGGCGTTTTGCAGAGGCAATCAACCAAATTAATCTGTCTTTTTCCGAAAAAGAAACAGTTTTGAAATCACGCGGTGCGGCGCAGCACATCAAAGAGCTGGTGATAGACATGGGTACGGTGGTTGGATGGCTTGAGTCGTATCGGCGTCTTGGCCGCGGACAAACGCTTGAAGCGTACATGAGCACGCAGATCTTTAGTGAGTTTACGAGTCAACCAGCGTACTCTGCAGGTGATCGAGAGTTGGTGAACGCATTTATGGCGCATTTTGGAATTAAAACAAAGGTGTTGCCGGATGCGGCAGTCGCGGGTGCGCCGCAGTTCAAAGTTTTGACACCTGTTGAAGTTGGCAAACTTTCGCCGCGAGTGAAGTTTTCCACGATTGAGCGCACAGAACCGCTTGTGGCGCGTGCATCGTTCATGCAAGAAGATGGAACGCGCGTGGAGTATCGAATTACGGGGGCAGAAACACCACTTGGACGTTTGGAGCCCATGCAAGTTGTTGAAATTGGCGATGCATCGTTTGTTTTTCGAGGTGTGCGCGTGGATACGGGTGAGTGTGTGTTTTTTCCACGTGCGACGGATGTAGTGGTTCCGGAGGGTCCTCCAACTCTCCCTCCACGACCCGGCTCTCGGGATCCATTCTTTGGTCAGATCAACGAAGTGGAAGCTCATCGGCTCGGACTTGAAAAGGTAGAGCTGCAAGCACTCCCAGAAGCGCAGGAACTCATGATGCGTGTTATTGATAGAACTCGTGCAGATGCGATTGACATTGGTTCAGCAGCAGGAAGAAAATCATTTTTCACCACGTGGCTTCGAGTGTGTCCTGACCTTCCGCCACCGTGTGTTCTGAAGGGTGGAGAAGGAGTTATCCTACCCGATCAAAAAAATACAACAAACGTTGATTGGAACAGAAGTGATTTTTGGTATCTCACACAATTGCAAGCAGGAGAAATAATTTCAAATCTCGACAAAGATAATCCAATTCCAGCCCACCCATCCTTTGATAAACCAGCAACGCTTTTCGTAATGGACTGGCAAGAAGGAAATTACATCGATTCAGCATTCCCACAAACAAAATCATCTCTCCTCGGAGAACTTCTTGGAACAGAATCTGTTGTAAATATTTCTCGACAATATCTTGACATCGCACTCTGGGAAGGAGATCCATCTGCCAAAATAAAAACAGCACAGCACATGAAGCTCATTACCAACCTTGGTCTTAATCCAAACTTTTACAACCTACGTCTCATTGCCCAAGATGAATACGCTCGCCTTGCAGGAGCAGGAAAAAACTTTGGTAAGAGCAGCCTTTGGACATGGTTTGATGATTATCAGGTCGAGGGCGACGCTGTGCACAGTTTGCTTGGTGGTCGCCGCGAGTTTGGAGGTGTGTCGAATGTCGACTGCAGCTCGCGTAGCGGTGCGTGTCCGGATTTCGCCGTCCGGCTTGTCCTCGAGTGCACGGCGTAGGACTAGGACTCGGAAATAGGATTGGGCAAGGATTTGGAATTATGATTTGGATTTTCCGAGTTCTTTTATCCAACCACCGAGCATGGCGCCAATTGCTGCGAGGTGCGGTAGAATCAGTACGTATTGTTTTTCAGACATACAGCTCATGCGTGTTGTCATTCGAATAAACATTTTTACCGTATCGAAATGTGCGGATGCTGCAACTGCAGCTGCAAGTTTGTGTGTAGGTGATGGAAAAGTGGTCGCACGAAAACACTCGTGTATGCACGAGAGTAGTGTTTTTTCAATTTCAACACCAATGCTGTATCGCTCTAATTTTTCAAACTCACGAATAATTTTATGAAGCTCAACGTACAGCGATGCAAGTTCATGCAAAACAGGGATTGGCGAGTAGTGGCTGCTACATTGGGGGGGGGTGAATACATTGTGGGACATAGAATTTTATGGAGTGGGAAGAATTAATTTCGATTAAAAATTTGTATACGGCGTGGTGTGATTTTTCGCATGGTAAGCGAGATAAAAGGGATGTACAGATTTTTGAAGCATCACTTGAGGACGAGTTATGGAATTTACATAGTGATTTGAAACAAGGAGTGTATGCACATCGAGGCTACACTGAATTTCGGATTCATGATCCAAAAGAACGAGTGATTCATAAAGCGACAGTGCGGGATCGGATTGTACATCGATTAGTATACAATGAATTACTGCCGATGTTTCACAAGCGCTGGCTCGATTGTTCATTTTCTTGTCGTCCAGCGTTTGGTCAGCATCGATCGGTTCGATATGTGCGGCAAATGATTGTCCAAGCGAGTAGAAATTATCGTGCACCCTGCACTGTGGTTAAGTTGGACATTCAGAAATTTTTTGAACACATCGATCATGAAGTTTTGTTGAAGTTGCTCTCCCGGCGGGTGAGCGATTTGTGCATGCGTGAGCTACTCTCCAAAATCGTTACCAGCCACTCTGACTCTTCGATAACTGGATTGCCGATCGGCAATTTAACATCACAAATTTTTGCGAATGTGTATTTGCACGAGTTGGATTGGTTTGTGAAACACAGTTTGCGGCAAAAATTCTACGCACGGTATGCAGATGATTTTTTATGTTTGGTTTTTTCTGATACCGAAGCTCAAAAATATATTACAGATGTAAGTAAATTTTTAACAGAACGATTGCGATTAACCGTACATCCAAGAAAAATTATTGTTCGAACCGTTGAACAAGGAATCGATTGGTTGGGAATAGTGCTACTTGATGGATATTCTGTGCTACGGCCTGCAACTCGTGCGCGCATGTTTCGACGTGTTACAAGCTTAATGCATGTTGTTGGAAATGAAACAGCGCGTGTGCAGAGTGTATTTGGGAGTTACAGTGGATTGTTGCAGGGTGTTGCGTGTTGGCGAAGCGACCGTGCTTTACGCCAAACGATTGCGCTTACCGACGCATGTGCGCTAAAATAAAATGACATCTCGTATTGAACATTGTGTGGCTGTGGTCTGTATGTTAGCTGTGCAATGCCCGAATGTGCTGAAATTGTTGTTGCGAGTTTACATCTGGCATTATGTAGGGTGCAGGCAGTTTCAGAAAAAATAGTGCAGTGAGCGACGCGAAAAAATGCAGTTGGTTGATGTGTCGATCGATGGTGTGTGGGTAGGCGACGCTTGCATTTTCGAGGACGACGCTGTGAACAGTTTGAATGGTGGTAACCGCGAGAATGGAGGTGTGTCGAATGTCGACAACAGCTCGCGTAGCAATGCGAATCCGAATATCGCCGTCCGGCTTGTCCTCGAGTGCACTTTTATGGTAAAATATAAGACATATGGTGCGCAAAAAAACCAATTTCCCCACAAATTTACAAGCAGTTTTGTGGTCTGTTAATTTGGCAAAAATTGATTTTGTGCGTGATCGATCGTATGTTATCCATCAGGTGCTTGCGTATGGCACTGCAGCGCACCTTCGATGGCTGTTCAAAAAATATCCACGCGCCACAATCCGCACTGAAATAAAAAATCACCCACAACGCATTTACTCAAAACCCGCGTTTAATTTTTTGCAACTCATTTTGTTTCCGACCACCGCACTTAACCAGCGTGCTTATGTCAAAACTTTGTCTTGAAATTTTAGATGCCGAACGTTTGGCAATTTTTTATTCGCTAAAAAAATTGCCGCGTGGTGGCGTCCTCGGCGGCGGTACTGCGCTGGCACTGCAGATGGGACACCGCCAATCATACGATTTTGATATTTTTTATCCAGACAAAATTAAAAAAACACACCTCGATTCTGTTAGAAAAATTTTCGGTAAACGAATTTCTGCGGTGCTCGTCGATACATCTGATGAGTTGACGGTGAGCATTGATGGCGAAATCAAAATCACACTACTGTATTATCCGTTCAAACCACTACACGCAGTTGTACGGCCTGAACAAAGCATACCGCTACTAAGTTTACGAGACGGTGCCGCAAACAAAGCGTATACCGTTGGGCGGCGAGGTGTGTGGCGTGATTACGTTGATGTGTTTTTTGTGCTACGCGATCACTTGTCGCTTGCTACTGTTATTGCGGATGCAACAAAAAAATTTGATGGCGTATTTAGCGAAAAATTATTTTTAGAGCAATTAGTTTATTTTGCGGACATTACTTCTTATCAAATTGAATTTATTGAAGATTCGATCTCTACATCTGACATCAAAAAATTTTTTATTACCGAAGTGCGCGGCTACACAAAAAAATAATGTAATTCCTATGGCAGAAAAATTTGTTTCAATTTCAATAGATGAATTGGTGAAACGTGGTGCACGAATTGTATCTCCGGAAGAACTTGCAGAGCGAGAACGGAGACGTTCAGTGGCTCCTCCAGCTCTTCCCCCCACCGTCCCGCCTCGTCCCGGATCTCGAGATCCATTCTTTGGGCAGATCAACGAGATGGAGGCTAAGAGGCTTGGACTTGAAAGGGTAGAGTTAGAAGGTAACCCTGCAGCGCAGGATGTTATTGCACGTATCTTTGATCAAACACGTACGGACAAGTTTGATATTTTAAATAAGGATGCCAAAAAAGCAGAAGCTGCAATCCAGATGTTTGTTACCGCGTGGCAACATGTTGCACCAAACATTTCGGTGCCGCATGTTGCTGGTCAAAATTATCTTATACGCTTAGCACAAGGGGAGATCATTAGCAACTTGGATATAGACAACAAGAAATTTTCTTCTCCTCAATTTGACAAACCAGCAACCCTCTTTGTCATGGACTGGCAGGAAGGAGATTATGATGACCCAACATTCCAACAAACAAAATCACCTCTCCTCAAAGAACTTCTTGGAACAGAATCTGTTGTAAATATTTCTCGACAATATCTTGACATCGCACTCTGGGAAGGAGATCCATCTGCCAAAATAAAAACAGCACAGCACATGAAGCTCATTACCAA